>NZ_JADOVC010000023.1:0-57595 GCF_015751645.1 Flavobacterium sp. CG_9.1 | reverse complement strand
TCAATAAAAAAATGTAAATTTGAACAGAAATTAGCTCATTATTTTGTGGCACATCATGACCGGAATTAGTGGCACATCATGACTGGAATATACAATGAAAACTCAAGTACTCTTTAAAGAAGACTTCTCCTCTACTACTAGCTTCTTCAATAGATATTTGATTAAAAATACTATTTGCTAAATCAGTATCGAAAATTGTATTCAAATTCGAAATTACTGGAATCTGAGATTTTTTCATCAAATATAAAGCATCAAATTTTGAAATATAAATTCCAATATCTAAAGCGGTATTTTTCTCTATTATTGTCATTAAGTCAACTTTTAATTTGTTTTGGATTTCCTGATGTGGAATAATATTTAAATCAGTTTCAACACCAACCATTTCTGACAGTATTAAGAACAATTGTTGAGCAATTACTCTATTATTTATTAATCTATTTAAAACTTTTAATTCCCTCTCATATTTTAATATAATACGTTGTGCTACTGCGTTTTGATTTTTTAAATTAAACGTAGATCCACTAAGAGTTACCCTCTTTATAACACTACTATAAAGAGGGTCACCACTAACTCGTTTACGTGGTTTACGTTGATATCCTGTAACCAATAAATTAAATGTCCTAATCATGCTGTAAACAATAGTGTTATTAATTCTTTTACCTACAATTTCAATTTCATCCAAATAACCATAATCATTATTTCTAATGCGTTCTTCTAACAAATAAAAAAAGTCTTTCAAATTATTCATTGCATTTACAGTCCTTTCTGCCTCATTTCTTGCTGCAAGAAACTCAATTTTCTTTTTGAATATTAGATGTTTGGTAATCCCATAATTACGTTCTTTATAAAAAATATGTTTTGAATAAAACTGGAACTTTACAGCTCTAGAATATAGTGCTCTTACATTAAAAACATATTGACTATTTGCTCTAATAAATTTTAAAATACTATATAGATCATTAGATTTTGTAGCCTTACTGTTCAAATACCATAATCTGCTTAACATTTCTTCTAAACGAAGACATAAAGTATCATAGTTAATAGTGTAATCGTTTAAATTAAAATTAGCATTTAGATATTTGTATTTCTCTTTATAAAAAATAAATCCATTGGCTTGACCTTTAATTCCAGATTTAACGCCTTCATATTTTGAAACCATATTTAATCCTTGCGGAATACTAGAAATATAAGCATACGGCAAACGTTTATTAGATAGACCAAAACTTTCTAATAGTATAGGTCTATTAATTTCCGTGTATCCAAAGTCGCAATTTGGTGGCACTATTAAGATCTGAGGTTTTACACCACTGTCTATCAAATAAATTGCATCATGTAATCTAGTTCCACGATTTAAATCATTCATTACTATAAAATATTGAATTGCCAAACTCTCATGTTCTGTCATAAACGAATAAAACTTCGTTTTAGGATCATGAGTCATTTCAATAAGCTCGATACATTGTTTATTTGTGTAACCACATCCCAAAAAGAATTCTATTGTTTCTTCTTTACTTTTATACTGCCCACTGTTACAATATGTGTTATATAGAATTTTCGCCTCACCTCTTGTAATATTCTTTGAAACCATTAAATTATTATAAACATGATCTTTTAAACTTGATCCGACCTCAATATCTAAAAAAGTTGGAAAAGCACTCTTAATATCGCATTCAACGATTTTAAAAGGAGCTAAAATCCTTAATATTTTAGTGGTCTTTGTCCAAGGATTGAACTCTCTATTATCTTTGTCAACCACATTAAAATGAGTAATGGGAAGTTTAAGCTCTTTACATACCAAAAACAAAATACCATAGTACCAGTCCGAAACTAGTTTAAATTCATTAAGCGGAATGGAAGTATTTTTTTGTTTTTCTAATTCTTGATACTTTCCTTCTAAATGTATTTTATCAAATTTATAATTATCGATGGGCAGTTTATCGCCAGTCCTAATAAAATGATTGATATAATCAATATACTGATGGTGTCCAAAATACTCGGAATTAAAAAACCATGCTGATTGAATTATCAACCAACAATGTCTAAATAGAGGATCATCACAAAGCCTAAAAAACTCTACATCTATCTCATGAATTGCCGAGTAATTTGATTGATTATCTGCGTCTAGAAATCCCTTTACCATGTTTAAAGTAAAGTAGCGATCTAATATTTTATCCTTGAATATTTCCGAATAAAAATAAGCCATAGCCAAAAGTGTGATTTCTGAAAAAGATACACCGCCCCCATCCCTATTATCACCTTTTATGTGATTTAGAGCATTTATTAATTCAGTTTTAATTTTGGGTGATATACGATTTTGAATATCGCTTTTTAAATTAGAGTCATTGAAGAAATCTAACTTAATCCATTCAGGAATATACTTTTTGGCTACAGCTTTTTGGGCTGTAGAAACCAAAACCTATTAAAAGTTAATAGGTTTAACAGCTTCTAAAACTTGAGCTCTGGAATAAAAAACTCGATTGCCTATTCCTGAGCTATGTAATTTACCACTCTTAGTGTGTTTCCAAAGTGTAGAAAAATTAATGCTCAAAAGTTCGCAAACTTCCTTTCGAGTTAGGAGGTCATTTAGGGGTACTGGTTGTTCAACTTGTTTAAGCTGTAATAGTGGATAGAGTGCATCAACTAACTCTTGTAGTGTAATGCCGTTTAAATAAATCTGGTTCATTTGTAATTCTTTTAGAATGAATCACAATGATATCAAGTCATTAGGGTGGCAAAAAAGACAGCTAAAAGGGAAAAATTAGGGAAAAACTAGGGAAAATGTACCTAGTTAAACCATTTTCCGAAAATCCTGTTCAAAACTAAGTAAAAGTGGAGCTTCTTGATCTTCAAATTCAAATTCCGCAACCTTAAACGTTTTGAATTGAATTTCATAATTTGATGATATAAACAACTTGTAATGATCTATTGTATACTTAAACACATATACATTCTTATCAGTTTTATTCTTTAAGAAATAATAAATATTTATAAATTTCACCTTACCCTTCTTTTCATAATTGTCCACCAAAAAATTAAAAAGATTAAAACATTCTTGATTCCAATTGTTTCGATTAAAATTTGATTTTTCTATATCCTTTTTATCATCAATTCCGTTTCTTATTAATCCTGATTCAATATTGTCACCTAAGTATAAAATTTCATCTGTTTTTCTTTTATAAAATTCCTTTGCATCTTTTTTGAATCTATCAATAGACTCTGGTATTACTTTTGAAAACAATTTAATTTGCGATGGCAAAGAATACTGATCCATATATTGAACTGATTCTAAAAGATTTGTCATGCGTGCCATTCGTTCTGCATTGTTTATTTGCTCTACAGAATTTCCTTGATTTACAAAATCTTCCTTAATGATGTCATTCATTGACTTCTTTTCAATCATGGCTTTTATCGCCATTTTATATAGAAAGGGCTTCATCGGGAATTTATCGGACCCATCTACCTGAATTACCATTCCGCTTTTTAATTCGAGATCTTTCCCGTTCGATTTAATAGCCGATAATTTCAGATTTAAAATATTATTGCAATCCCAGCTAAACAATAAATCGGTATCAGAGAGTATTTCAGTAGACAATTCTAAGAATTCAAGATCCTTACTATTTTTAGCCCATTCATCTAATAAATCCATATTTATTAGAATTTCATACGTTAGATCAGTAACGTAGGTAGATTTCTGTTTTTTCATTATTTACGAATTAATTTGCTGATTTTTCGACAATATTTAAAACTGACTTTTTTGGTTTCGGTGGTAGTTTACTAAAATATTCCAACATCTGATATGCATTATCATACGAAGTCTTACCTATATAAGAGAGAAACATGCGCTCTGTTCCATGTGCAGTAATATTCATTAGAACAGGCGTTGGAATCCGACCATAAAAATTAGTTGCAAATGAGCGACGACAAACATGGGAACTTATAATTTCCCATTTAGGATAAACATCCTTCACAGTTGGTTCACCTTGTTTTAATTTTTTCCGACCTTTAGTAGGTTTAGTTAATTCAGCTGCCTGACAAATTTTCTTGATATATTCATTAAAACGAACTAACGATGTTTTATATGGTAGTCCATTCTGAACTATTTCAACTGCTTCAGGTAAAAGTGGGATTGCCACTAACTTGCCTGTTTTTTGTTGTTTTAGTTCAATTATTTTCATCCCGTTAAGGTCTTTTATGTTGTTCTCGGTGATGTTAAGCAAATCACCTCCTCGTTGCCCTATCAGACATCCTAACAACAACCATTTCCTTGCATTTATTAGCGCTAAACTAATCAACTTTGCATTTTTAATTGCTTCCTGCTCTTCTTCATTTAAGAATATAATGTCTTCGGGTTCTCTTTTTTCAGATAAACCTTTAATGTTTTTGATTTGCGATGATGTCTCTATATCATTCCTTGATGCATCCAGACAAATTGTTCTTATGTTAGCTATGTTTTTACCAACGTAATTAACAGAATAACCTTTACTGAATAACCACATTTTAAATCTTTCAACAAATTGTAAATTAATATCTTTTATTAAGATGCCTTTGTTTTTGAGAGCATCTGTTTCATAACGTAAAACAGTTGTTTTAAATAATTTCAAATTCTGAATACGACCATTACTTAGTCCAAGCTCTTTTTTTGCATTTTGTTTGTATGGAGATTCATCAATGTATTTTTGAATATATGTTGTTAGAACATCTAAATCAACATTAGGAGTTTTGTTATTAAACAAATCAATTTGAAGTTGCAGCCAATCTCCAGTAAATTCAATTCCTGAACTTATCGTGTGATTATGAGACTCAGTTATAAAAGTTGCTAATTTCTCTAATTTTGATTTCAGAGCCTTTAAATCTTCTCTTCCGATTTTAGGAAAAGAGCGATCTCCACTCCAGTCTTTAAAGTCTATTAGAAAACCTGTTTTCCGTTTTAAAACAATATTCCTATTAATAGAATACCGAACATAAATATTGGAATTGTCTTTTTTACTCTGAAGCAAAAACTTTATTGTGGCCATTTTTTGAATTTTTTGGATAATTCAAATGTAGGAAAAAATTTTAATCTAGTCAACCGTTAGTCAACCGACATCATATTTAATCATATTTAGTCATATTTAAATAGATTACAAAAAACATAACTACTTGAATAACACTGTATTTAAGTGTTTGTAGAAATATGCAAATAGGTGGGTAATGTCTCCACCGTGGTCACGAATAAATAGAAATGCTCATAAAATAATCAAGCTTGCTTGAAATTATTTTATGAGCATTTCTATTTTCAAAGCGGAGCTTTGTGGGAAAGACGTAGTCAATCCCAATTGTGTTCCCTGAACAAAAACAATTCAAAAAAATAATCCAGCTTGCTTGAAATTATTTTATGAGCATTTCTATTTTCAAAGCGGAGCTTTATGGGAAAGACGTAGTCAATTCCAATTGTGTTCCCTGAACAAAAACAATTCAAAAAAATAATCCAGCTTGCTTGAAATTATTTTATGAGCATTTCTATTTTCAAAGCGGAGCTTTGTGAGAAAGATGCATTCAATCCCAAAACACTATTCTTAAAGCCAAGTAATCTACAAAATAGTTATAAACCTGAAATAAATAAAAAACCAGTTTCAAAGAAACTGGCTTTTATACTAATCCACTATTATTTCCAACCTCCTCCAAGGTCACGATACACATGAACTACAGCATTAAGCTGGGCTTTTTTAGTTTCAATCAATTCGAGTTTCGACTCTAATGCGTCGCGCTGGGTCATTAAAACCTCAAAATAATCTACTCTTGCGGATTTAAACAAATCGCCTGCCACATCAATCGAACGGTTTAACGCAGCCACTTGTTGTGACTTTAGATCATAGCTCTTTTCTAAATTATTAATTTTAGAAAGTTGGCTAGAAACTTCTAAATACGCATTCAAGATGGTGCGTTCATAATTGTATAAGGCTTGGATTTGTCTGGCATTGGCTGAACTATATTCTGCCTTAAGCGCATTCCTGTTAATTAATGGCGCTACGAGATCTCCAGCTAACGAATACAACAAGGATTCCGGCATTCTAAACAAATAATTAGGTTTGAACGCATTTATTCCTACTGCCGCTGTAATAGCTAACGAGGGATAAAACTCTGCACGAGCTGTTTTTACATCAAGTTTAGCGGCCTCTAATTCTAATTCAGCTTGTTTGATGTCAGGACGATTGGCTAATAGTTGTGCGGGAACTCCAGATTGAACTATTGCTGGCAACAAAGCATCAAAAACAACACTGTCACGCTTGATCTCTTGCGGATATTGTCCTAGCAAAAAGTTTATAGTATTCTCTGTTTCTTTAATACTTTGGAGAATCGTAAATTCCATACTTTTTGAGGCCATGACCTCGGCTTGGAACTTTTGAACTGCTAACTCTGTGCTTCGAGCTGCTTGTTTCTGAAATTTTACAATTTCTAACGCATTCGATTGTAAAGCAATCGTCTGTTTTACAATAGCCAATTGATTGTCTAGTGCAACTAATTCATAATACGAATCAGCTACCTCAGCAATTAAGCTAGTGATTACAAAATTTTTACCTTCAACAGTAGCTAAATAGCGACTTACGGCTGCTTTTCTTGAATTGCGCAGTTTCTTCCAAATATCAACTTCCCAATGCGCATAAGCTGCTACTTTTAAATCACCAAGCGGATCTGGCATTTCCTTTCCAGGACTAATTTCAGTAGAAGCATCACCGGCACCTTGGCTGGTGTATCTTCCTACTTTTTCAATTCCTGCTCCTGCTCCCACGCTCACTTGCGGCAGCAAGGCTCCTTTCCGAACCCGAATATCATTTTTAGCAATCTCAATTTCTTGTAATGTAATCTGTAATTCCTGATTGTTTTTCAAGGCCGTGTCGATTAATTGTATCAAGTTTGGATCTTTAAAGTACGTTCTCCAAGGCGTTTCGGCTATTGTATTGGTATCAATACTCTTTTCAAAAGATTGCGGAATCATTTTGTTCGCTGCCAATGGCGCTAATGTTGGCGTACAACTCACCACCGCCAAGCACATGCCTAGCGGGATAAGATATTTATAAGGCTTAATTTTAAGCATGATTGTTATCAATTTCTTCAGTTAATGGATTTTCTTTTTCGTTTTTTACTAGTTTGTACTTTTCGGCAATTCGACCAAAAACATAGTACAATCCTGGGATAATAAACACCCCACATATGGTTCCTAACAGCATTCCTCCTGCTGCGGCTGTACCAATAGTTCGGTTACCAATTTTTCCTGGGCCACTAGCAAAAACTAGCGGAAGCAATCCTGCAATAAAAGCAAAAGACGTCATCAAAATAGGTCGGAATCTTGCTTTTGCACCTTCCATTGCAGATTCTAGTACTGTTTTACCAGCGGCGTGCCTTTGTATAGCAAATTCAACAATCAAAACCGCATTTTTACCCAGCAAACCAATCAGCATTACCATGGCTACTTGCGCATAAATGTTGTTCTCTAAACCCGTAAACTTGAGTAAAAGGAATGCCCCAAAAATACCTGCTGGCAATGATAAAATTACTGACAGCGGCAAAATGAAACTTTCGTATTGCGCTGCCAAGACCAAATACACAAAACCCAAACAAATTAGGAAAACCCAAATGGCTTGATTGCCCTGCGCCACCTCATCGGCAGAGATACCCGCCCAATCAATACCAAAACCGCGAGGCAATTTGGTTTCTGCCACTTCCTGAATTGCTTTAATAGCAGCACCACTACTATAGCCTGGCGCTGCTGATCCGCTAATTTCAGAAGAGTTATACATATTATGTCTTGTGATTTCTGAAAGCCCATACACCTTCTCTAATTTCATAAAAGCAGAATAGGGCACCATTTCATCCTTATTGTTTTTGACATATAATTTCAGAATATCCTCTGGTAAAGCACGGTATTCCGGAGCGGCTTGCACGATTACTTTATAATTGAAACCGTATTTGATAAAACTGATTTCGTAGTTACTTCCTACCAATGTAGATAATGTATTCATAGCATTTTCAATAGAAACTCCTTTTTGTTGCGCCAAATCATTATCGACTTTCAACATAAACTGCGGAAAACTAGCACTGTAAAAACTAAACACAGAGGCTAATTCGGGACGTTTGTTCAACTCCTTTACGAAATCATTATTGACCGTTTCCATTTTTTTATAATCGCCTGAACCTGCTTTGTCTAGTAAGCGAAGTTCAAACCCGCCTGCAGCTCCATAACCAGGTACTGCCGGTGGTTGAAAAAATTCAATATTGGCTCCGGGAATGTCTTTCGTTTTTTCTTCTAATTCGGTCATTATCTCTTGCACAGAATGTTTTCGCTCACTCCAGTCCTTTAAATTAATCAAACAGGTTCCTGCATTAGCACCGGTTCCTTCGGTCAGAATTTCATATCCTGCCAAAGCAGATACGGATTGCACTCCTTCGACCGTTTCAGCAATTTTCTGAAGCTTTTCAGCAACATTATCCGTTCTTTCTAGCGATGAACCCGGAGGTGTTTGGATAATGGCGTAGAACATCCCCTGATCCTCATTTGGAATAAAACCTGAAGGAACAGTGCTACTCACTAACCAAGTACCCAAACAAAAACCAATAAGTGCAATAAAAGTGATTACTCTCCTATTTACAATGCGGTTTAAAATCTTTTGATACTTCTCAGCTGTGTTGTTGAACGTAGCGTTAAAGCCATCTAGAAAGCGGTTTATAGGCGTTCTCTTTTTAGCTTTTCCGTGATTATTTTTTAACATAATAGCACAAAGTGCCGGTGTCAATGTTAAAGCTACAATTCCTGAAAGTATAATTGCAGTAGCCATCGTGATCGAAAACTGACGGTAAAAAATACCAACAGGCCCTGACATGAAAGCCACTGGAATAAATACCGCTGCCATCAAAAACGTGATGGCGATAATAGCTCCTGCAATCTCATGCATGGCTTTTTTGGTGGCCTTTAGCGGCGAAAGATGTTCTTCCTCCATTTTGGCGTGTACGGCTTCGATGACGACAATGGCATCATCGACGACGACTCCAATAGCTAATACCAAAGCAAAAAGAGTAATTAAGTTTAAGGTAATCCCAAACAACTGCATAAACATAAAAGTCCCAATAAGCGAAACTGGCACAGCAATGGCTGGAATGATCGTAGATCTCCAATCCCCAAGAAAAAGGAATACGACCAATCCTACTAGAATAAAGGCTTCGACTAGCGTATGAATTACTTTTTCTATCGAGGCATCCAAGAATTTAGAAACGTCATAACTGATTTCGTACTCCATTCCTTTTGGAAAAGAATTTTTCTTTATCTCAGCTAATTTCAATTTCACATCTTTAATTACCTGGCTGGCGTTACTTCCGTAGGACTGTTTCAGTACGATAGCCGCAGAAGGCTTACCGTTCAAATTAGAATAAATGTCATACATTGAACTACCAAATTCTACATTAGCCACATCTTTCAATCGTAAAATTTCGCCGTCAGAATTGGATCTTAAAATGACATTTCCATACTGCTCTTTGGTGGTAAATCGTCCTGAATATTTTAGTACATATTCAAAAGCTTGCGATCTTTTACCAGAGCTCTCTCCTGTTTTACCTGGTGAAGCTTCCAAACTTTGACTGGCCAAGGCTTCCATAATTTCATCTGTCGAAATTTTATACGCTAGCATTCTGTCGGGTTTCAGCCAAATTCGCATCGCATATTCACGAGTTCCCAAAACATCAGCAAATCCTACTCCATTTACCCTTTTCAACTCGGATAAAATATTAATTTCAGCGAAGTTGTACAAGAATTTTTGATCTGTATTTTTATCGGTGCTGTACAAGTTCACATACATCAACATACTAGATTCCTCACGCGTAATCTTCACTCCTTCTCGAACTACTAAGGGTGGTAATTTATTAACTACAGAGGCCACTCTATTCTGTACATTTATGGCTGCCTGATTGGGATCAGTACCTAAATTAAATACGACTTGAATACTCGCTTCTCCATCATTTCCAGCATCTGAAGTCATGTATTTCATTCCTGGAACACCATTCAAAGCTTTCTCTAGTGGAATAATTACTGATTTGATCATTAGTTCCCCATTTGAACCCGGAAAATCAGCGGTAACATTTACCCTTGGTGGCGAAATAGAGGGAAATTGAGTCACTGGCAAATTAGTTAAAGCCAATACTCCCAAAAAGACAATTATGAGCGATATCACTATCGACAACACGGGTCTTTGAATAAATTTATTAAACATTATCGGTATATTTTAATGATGAAACAATATTGGAAATTGTTCTGAATCGGTTAACATTTTCAGTTCATTATCAGCTAAGTACTGACGCAAAACTGTACTTATATTGAAACGAATCATCTGAACTTATTCTGCTTTTAAGCGCAAATGACTAATAACTTCTTTAGGCGATACATAGTCAAACTTGATCTTTTCATCGTCTTTTACCTTCTGAACACCTTCTAATAAAATTTTATCATTTTCAGTAATACCACTCGCAATCACATATAAATCTGGAATTTCTCCCGTAACTGTAATTTCTTTAGATTCTAATACATTCTTTTTATTGACCACAAAAACATATTTTTTATCTTGAATTTCATACGTTGCTTTTTGCGGAATAACGATTGCATTTTTAAGAGGAACTAGCATTTGTACGGAACCTGTTTCACCATGTTTTAATAATTTACTAGCATTAGGGAATCGGGCGCGAAAGGCAATATTCCCTGTTTCATTATTGAATTCACTTTCAATAACCTCTACATTTCCTTTGGATTCATAGAGCTCGTTATTGGCCAAGAGCAAACTAACATTAGTATTGGCGCGGTCTTTTACATTTGTTTGATAGTCTAAATATTCTGGTTCAGACACATTAAAATAGGCAAACATTTGACTGTTATCAGAAAGACTCGTCAACAATTCTCCTTCTTCAATCAAACTACCTAATTTTTTAGGAATACGATCAATTGTTCCGTCAAACGGCGCTCGGATTTCAGTAAATGATAAATGAAGTTGCGCCAATGCTACTTCGGCTCTGGCTTGTTCTAATTTGGCTTGCGCCAAAGCTTGTTCGTTTTTTGAAACGATATTCTTATCCGCTAACATTTTAGCGTTTTGCAGCTCAATTTCAGCGCCTTTCGCCTCTGCTTTTGCTTTGAGCAATTCCGCTTGATACATACCGGGCATAATTTTAAACAAAAGTTGTCCTTTCTTCACAAACTGCCCTTCATCTACGTAGATATTTTGTAGAAAACCTTTTTCTTGCGCTCTGATTTCAATGTTCCGCACGGATCGAATCTGAGAAACATATTGTTTGGTAAACGAAGTATCAATTTTTATTGGATTGGTAACAATAAAAGTATCGGCTTCTTCTTTTTCTTCTTTTTTTGAGGTACAGCTGGTAAGGCATATAACGGCAATTAAGCCCGTAAGTACGAGTAATTTATTCATGATGTAAGTTGGTAATTGAGCGATTAAATACTTGGAATCAAAAATTCCTAGGGACGTAAAAAGTCATCCGTTCCCACAATATTTTATATAGAATACCATTAATAAAAGCTTTACGCTTTTACATAAGTGGAATTCATCAAAAAATGGTAACGAACTATAGTATGAATCAAATTCTCAATACCTGCTGAACAATATAAATAGGATTGGACTGGCCACAAGATGGCGCGAAGATTTTAAAATTCTTAGAATAATGGTTTAAAATAGATTGGCAAGAAAAAGTGAGATACCAAACCTCTGACAAATGGTATTTCCCTGCAGCAATGGTAGCAGTTGTACTTTTGAAACTCTCGCTGCTCGATCCTTCTTCTTCAAGATCAAATTCAGCTGAAGTTATCGATAGGCTACCCGGAACACTCTGTAGTAATTTAACTTGATCCTTATTTAAAACAAAAGATTTTGGTACACTAGCAGTACCATTGTCATGCGAAGCCGCGTGAACAACATTTCCTCCGCCAAGCAGATGGAAAAATAGGTACAGAAAAAAAATAGTTACTCTCATTTCGAGGCCAAAAGTAATCAAAGTAGCGAGAGAAAAAAACAATTTAAATTTTGTTTAACAAGTATAAAGTATCGAAATCGTTTGCAATGTGATAACAAGGAAAATGAATTTCACATTTTACCTGCCTTAAGACGATCCATTACAGTGCGATTTTTTACTAAATTTAAAAATGGTTCTTTGGCACCTATTACGTTTTTTTTTTAAAACATTCATAATCAATGGATTTGTAAAAATAGGCAAGCGAAAATAAAAATGCTACCGAAGCAACCAAAACCCTTTTTTTGGCCAATACTTTGCTGAAGCAAACAACACATAAGATGAAATTGAGTTGAAAGAATCCTCAAAATAATGTTTATATCATTTGAAAAGATTTTTCAAGAATATTTGAAAGTAACAAAAATATCAAAACCCCAATAGAAACCGTTATCACCACCAATACAAAAGTGCCAATATATAAAAATGTTTTGTTGGTTCTCTCTACAAATTGTTCAACATTTTGTCCTTCTTGCGCTATATTTTTCATCTTTGCATCTGTATTAAAATGACGAATATTAAAATCTTATTTTTAGCAAAATTACAAGTATAAAAAAGCTTCCACAATACCAACTTTTAGTGATTTTTACTATTTGGACCACCTAATTTAAAATAAATTCTATTTCTGTTCGTTAAATAACTAGCTAAAAAAAAGATTGTACCTTTATCTAATGTTTAGCCCATTAATAATTAAAGAAATTACCCCAATATCAAACCTTAAATTTTATGAAGAAATTAGTCCTACTCGTATTATTATTAAGTTCCTTGGCTGGATGGAGTCAAAGTCCAATCGCTTATGATCTATTTGACAAAGCAATAAAAAAAGCAGAAGGCGGTAACACCAAAGGCGCTATCGACGACTACAGCAAAGCTATTCGGATTGATCCTTTATTTGCCTCAGCTTATTTAAACAGAGCGCTTTTGAAACAAAAATTAGGTGATATTAAAGGTGCTTTAAATGACGTTAACACCACAATAAAAATAGAACCTAAAAGAAGTGATGCTTACACCACAAGAGCTGATTTGAACTATAAAGCGAAGGATTACAAGAGCACTATTGAAGATTGCACCATGTCTATTAGTTTAAACGAAAAGGATTATATCGCGTATAACCTGAGAGGACTTTCTAATTTTCATGCACAAAACAAAAAAAATGCTTGTGCCGATTTTACCAAAGCAATTCAGTTAGGCAGTCAAAGTGCTGTTAAAAACAAAAAAATGTTTTGTAAATAATTCATTTTAAAAATACTAGAATTTACCAAAAAAAAAAGCGTCTTGAACTTAATCAAGACGCTTTACTTTTTGAACTAATAATTTATTTACTCATTAATTGTTGCAGCGGTTTCAGTTGCTCCAAATCAATATTAGATTGTTGCAACACCGTCATCATGGTCATCACACTAGTAGGGTTCATATCTTTACCTAAAATACGCACTACTGCAAAACCATTTTCTTTCTTATTGGCATAAAAAACAAATTCCTCAATATGTTCATCCGTTCCCACGAAACTTACTGAAGCACCTTCCTTTCCAGAACCAAATTTCATCAATTGCTGGTATTTTTTATCCTTCAAAATCAAGTCCACTTTGGCACGTTCCATTTCGAATTCCGCTTTGTTTTCATCATTTAATTTGAAAGCCAAAACATTCATTTTATCAAAAGATTTTAAAGCATCATTTTGAGCTGCAGATAATTTTGTTTTATCGACATTCAAAATATCAGGAGACACATCCAAAGCAATAAAATTTTTGTTCTCTGTATTTTCTACAAAATATTTTTGCAATGTGGGTTCTGAGTTGCAGCTGATCAAGAATAAACTGAACAACAGCGCCATTCCATACGTAGCTTTCATCTTATCTTTTACCTTTAGTTGCTTTTTTCAAATCATCACCTCCAGGAATTCTCATCTTATCAGTAAGAATCGAAATTTCATTTAAATCAAAGTTACCAGTCAAAGACATTAAAACGGTATCCTCATTTTTAGCGCCTTCAATAAACATCAACAACTCTCTGATTTGAGAATCTGTTGACCCTGATTTTACCAATATTTTGATGTTTCTGCCATTTTCATTTACGCGCATTAACTCTTCTAATCCGGCTGATTTGATATACTTTTCAGCCACTACTTTCATTTCACCTTCTACACGAGTACTTTTTGTGGTGAATACTTTTAAATTATCCAGCTTTTTGATCAACGCTAAATATTGTTGGGTTTCTTTATCTGAAGCGTCAACTTTTACTTTACTCATTAAGTCAAACATTTTTTTGTTGACAATAATAGAAGTTACGTCATCTTGTCCGTCAAATTTATCAAAAGCCGCTTGCGCAAAAATTGGACTCGCAATAAAAACTAACATTACGGTGATTAAAAACTTTTTAGCTGTACTTAAACGGCTTTTCTTTAGCATCTGATTTACTGGTGTGCAAAAACTTGAATTGGGATTGATTGATTTCATTTTTTTTAATTTATTTAGCATTATTTTAATTGATTGTAGCGTTTACGCCGTGATTATTGTTTTCTAAAAGCAATTAAATACCTCTAGATTTATTTTTAGTTTTGCGGAATACTTTATTTTTTGCTATTTGATATTCTTCAACATACTTTACACTTTCTATGCCAACATTTACATTTTTTGACAATAGTGAAAGCGCTTTTTGAGTTTCTTTAAAAGCTACTTCGGGATCATCATACGTTCCTAAATCTTTGCTGTTATTTACCGGTTCCGAATGATAGAAAACATACGTACCAATTCCCATCAAAACAACAACCGAAGCTGCGATGGACATCCATCCTAAATTCCGTTTTTTATTCCTATTTTCTTCCTTTTGAATTTCAAACATCGGCATTTCTTGTTCAAACTGTTGTTCTTTTGCCACAGCAAAATGATTAAATAATGCGGCATACTTTTCTAAATGTGGCGCAACCTGTTGAGTCGCAAAATAATCCTGTAATTCTTTCTCTTCCGCAATAGAAGTTTCACCTTCAAAGTATTTTTCAAGTACCCTTTCTACTTTATATAATTCCATAATTATGTGTTTTTGTCATGTATTCTCGTATCGTTTTTCGTGCTCTGGAAAGGGCTACTCTAATTGCACTCTCGGTCATATCAAGCATTTTGGCTATTTCTTCAAACTCATATTGTTCTATATCACGGAGCTGAATGATGATTCGCTGTTGTTCTGGCAATAAACTGATACTTCTTTCAACCCAATTCAAACTATCGCAATCTTCGAGTTTTTTATCTAATGTGGGTGCTGAATCTGTATAATTGGTATGAACAATTTTGAGATTTCCTGATCTCTTGGACTTTAACTGGTCTAAACAATAATTTTTTGTCATCGTCATGGCAAAAGCTTCAATGCTACTATAGCCCGCCAATGCTGTATTTTTGCTCCATAATTTCACCAAAACTTCCTGCGTGGCGTCTTCGGCTTCCTCTGTACTGACTAGCAAGCGCTTTGCTAATCTAAAGACTTTGTCTTTGAATGGAGCCACCATTAACACAAACTCATTTTGGTTCATAACAACTTCGATATTAAACGGGTTATACAATTAAGACGATTCAAAATTATTTTTGCTACATTAAACTTAAAATAAAACTAAAGTTAGTATTTTTACGTTACTATAGTATTAAACCAAATTTATGAGAACCTACTTCAAACTTACGCTTTTATTGTTCATTACGGCTTTTACTTTTCAAAGTTGCCAAGACAACGATGACATTCCGCCTCCCCCTAGTTTAGAAATCCAAGATTTTATATGGAAAGGAATGAATCAATATTATTTATGGCAAGCCGACGTGCCTAATTTAGCAGATGATCGTTTTGCTGACCAAACCGCATTAAATACTTTCTTAAGTGGCTACCCCGTTCCAGAAGATTTATTTGGAGCATTAAGAGTGAGTCCATCAATAGATAAATTCAGTTGGATTGTAGATGATTATTTAGAACTAGAAGGTAGTCTTCAAGGTACTACTAAAAACAACGGTGTCGATTTTGGATTAAGTTACAAACCAGGAAGTTCAACTGAACTATTTGGTTATGTACGTTATATTATTGCCAATTCAGATGCATCTACTAAAAACATTAAACGTGGGGATTTCTTTACAGCCGTAAATGGGACACCACTTACCCTAAGCAATTACCAATCGTTGTTATTTGGTTCCAATGAAAATTACACACTAAATCTTGCAGATTACAACGGAACTACTATTGTTGGAAATGGCAAATCAGTAGACTTAGCAAAAACAGTATTAACTGAAAATCCAATTTTAATCAATAAAGTAATCACCTCTGGTTCTCATAAAATTGGGTATTTAATGTACAATGGTTTTTATGCCAATTTTGATACTCAGTTAAACGAGGCTTTTGCGTCTCTAAAATCCCAGGGAGCTACCGAACTAGTTTTAGACTTACGGTATAATGGAGGAGGTTCTGTTCAAACTGCCACTCGATTGGCCAGTATGATTACTGGACAGTTCACCGGAAAAGTATTTGCTAAGCAACAATGGAATAAGAAAATCAATGATTACTTCGAAGCCGAAAGCCCAGAAGCTTTGTACAATTACTTTACAGATAAAATAGGAGCTACAGCAATTAATAGTTTAAACTTAACCAAAGTTTACATTCTTACCAGTGCTAGTTCCGCATCAGCCAGCGAACTTGTAATCAACGGGCTTGAACCACACATCAATGTAATCCAAATTGGGGATGTTACTGTTGGAAAAAATGTTGGATCTGTTACGTTATATGATTCCCCAACATTTGGATCCGAAAATAGAAATCCAAAACACCGATATGCCATGCAACCTATTGTGTTAAAAATTGTGAATTCTGTTGGTTTTGGCGATTATTTCAATGGATTGCAACCTGATTTTTTAGTAAAAGAAACATTGAGTACTTTAGGCGTTCTTGGAGATCCTTCAGAACCATTATTAAGTACCGCGATTGCAAAAATCACAGGAGCATCCCGAATGATGAGACAAAGTCCGGGTAAAGAATTTGACTTTTTTACCGATTCAAAATCCATATTAGGAATACAAAACCAAATGTATCTTGAGAAAGCTCCAGAAGGACTTTTGAGAGCTCTGGAATAATAGAACAACTATTTTCCATCTTACAGAACCATAGAACTGCAAGATTAATTATTGGAATACAGTACGAGTTTGCCACATTTTTGAAGAGTACCATCTTTGAATCTGTGGCAATCTTTTTTAATGATGGCCCTTTTTTGAACCTAAATTTTTATTATTACACGCTAAAAAATAAAAAAATTGAGACAATAAATATCTTTTTTGTAAGTTTATAGGGAATAACTTCCCAAACTGAAAACCCTATGAAAAAATCAATTCCGTTATTTTTAGCCTGTGCAGCTCTAGTTTCTTTTGCATTTGCAAAACCTGATACAAAAACAACCAAGCAAATCAATGTGGTTATTGATGCAGGGCACGGTGGCAGTGACTTTGGTGCGACATCAAGTTCTGGTATCGAAAAGCTAATTGTAGAAAAAATTACCAGTAAAATAAAATTCTTAAATAAAGATGAAAATGTAGTCGTTCATCTTACCAGAAAAGAAGACAGCTTCCTATCCTTATCCGATCGTGCTGCTATTATTAATACAATCAAACCAGACTTAGTTTTATCCTTACACGTCAATCAAAGTATTAATGTGGCTAAATCAGGAATGGAATTTTATGTTGCCAATGAATCTGCGGCTAGCGAAAAATCCATTTTGATTGCAAATGCCCTTCGTACTAAATTCACTCAAAACAATACGATCAAATCATCTGAAGTAAGAAAAGCGCCTTTTTTCATCTTAAAAAAATCAGTAGCACCTGCAGTATTGGTTGAATTGGGCTATCTTTCTAATTTATCTGATAGAGCCTATTTAATTGATGGCAAAGAACAAGATAAAATTGCAGCTACGATTATCTCGTTTATTTCAGAATTAAAATAATTTTCAATAGTATATTAAAAAAGGCGTTTTCAATGTTAGAAAACGCCTTTAGTATTTAATAACTACTAATTCTTAGTCATTGAAATAAAAACCGTTTGGTCCAACTCCAACAGCTAATTCTTTTTGAAGTGTTCCTGTCAATGAATAAACATACGCTTTGCCATTTGATGCGAAATCACCACCATCAGCAATATAAATTTTATCATTCTCCACGGCAAAACCATACATAACTCCATATTGAGAAGTTGAAGTGTATTTAAAAATAGGAGTTTCTGAAGGTTGAGTAGCCGTTACATCCATATTATATACTCCTGTACCTTTCGTAAAGTAAATTTTAGAGCCATAAATATCTAAATTTCCTGCACCTTTCAGGGCAACTGGGAATAAAACTTCAGTTACGGATTTATCAGATAATTTTACTTTTATAATTTTACTTGCGCCCCCATAAGGTGAAGCTAAAACATATAAAACACCATTTTTCACTTCCATAGTATTGGCACTTGAACCTACATTAATAGGTGTTTCTAACGTTTTTGTAATCGTATTTACAACTAAAACTTTTTCGCTATCGTAAGGCTCAGAAATATACAATTTATCTCCATCCATAACAATACGATTTGCTGTAGCATTCAAATTTATTTTTGACTCCACTTTATTGGTTGCTAAATCAATAACTGCTACAAAATCATCCGTATTTCCTGTTGCAGGATTAGCATAAGAATACGTATTTGCATTAGTCACATAAGCTTTACCATTTCTTGCCACTCCGTATCTTGGGGTGATTAAACCGGTTTCAATTTTGGCAATCAACTTGAATGTATACCGATTCACGACATTAATTACGTTAGATCCCCCCGCAATAATATACGCTTTGTCTCCGTCAAAAAAGATGTTTTGCATGTATTTTCCAAGAACATCGCCTGGATTTTCTGCTCCATATACATCCTGTTTGAAGGTAACCATATCATCACCTAAAAAAGAAACAGATCCTCCTGAAGAATTTCCTTCATTCAAAACAAACACTCCATTATCATAACTCCCCTTGGAAGCATTTTCGTTGTCATCATTAGTACATGACGACAAAAAAGCAATTGATAACGCTACAAATAAAACTCTAGTTAACTTCATTATATTAAAATTTAAAAATTAGATACAGGTTGTAATTTCGTCCAGGCATAATTCTATTTTCCAGACTTTCATATTTTTCACCCCAAAGATTAAGCACTTGAGCGCCAATTTTAGAATGAGCAAAAAAGGGAATATCATAATCAATACCTAAATGACCAACTAAGTAAGAAGGAACAACAGCGGTAGGATCATTATCTAACTGCGTGTAGACAAAACCATTAAAAAGCATTTGGTAATTAGCACTCCATTTTTTATAGGAAAGAGCCACGGCACTGGTTATTTTGTGAAAAGGCACAAAAAACAATTGCTTTCCGGTTGCCTCGTTTTTTGAAATCGTGTACGCATACGTACCGTTAACTTCGACAATACTTTTTCCCATTTCCCTTTTCCAAGAAAGCAAGGTTTCCGCTCCGTATGCCGCTACTCTATCCGTATTTTGAGGAGACCAAATACCACTATTTCCAGGCACCCAACGCAATAAATCTTTAATTTTATTGAAATAAGCGGTTTGGGTTAGTGTAACATTTTTATACTTGAAAACATTAGCTATTTCTGCCTGATAAGAACTTTCTGGTTTTAAATCTGGATTTCCGCCTTCTTCCCAATACAAATCATTATAGGTGGGAATTCTAAAGTTGTGAGAGGCATTGATTTTCAATTCATATCCTTTTGTAAGCTGTAGCGCACTTCCTAGCGAAAAAAGTAATGGCGATTTGTAGTTAGTAGTAAACTCTTTGCGAATCCCTAATTCATTTTGCCATTTTGACGATACCTCTTGCTTAATTAAAAGTGCCAAGCCAGTAATTTCCCGCTCATGATAGCCAAAACCAGAGCCTTCACCCGTTGTCTTATTATATTCCAAAATTGTATTAAACAAAAAAGCTTTGTTGGCTTGAAAACTCACATCTGCTTTGGACATCAGCATTTTTGTGCCGCCGTAACTAAATTGATTCACTGCATTATCTGGGAAATATTGGTAATTTTCAGTAATAAATGCCGTTTTAAAATTGGCTACCCACACTCCAAGTACATTATTGTACTCTAAAAGGGTACGGCTAAAATCATTCTTGTACTTTGTTCTGGACTCTGATGGCGAAAGCAGAGAAATATTTCTATCGGTGTTAGATGATTGGCTGTACAACTTCAATAATTGGTGGTCATCGATTTTAAATCCCACGTTGGCATTAAGTGTAACGACTTTGTATTCTCCATTTTCGTTAAACCGTTGCTTGCCTTTCCAATCAAAAGCACCCGGATAATCATAATCATTATCTGAATAGTTTCGTGAAAAGCCAATTTGAGCTGACCATTTTTTATCAGAAAAATGACTTTTATAACTAATACCCTGCGTATTAAAACTACCATAATCCAATCGCAATTGATTTGAAAAAGAAGTATCAAATTTCAAATCATTGTTCAAGTGCACAGTTCCTCCAATGGCGCCACTACCGTAAATAACACTTCCTCCACCGCCTTTTACTGCAATATTGCTGTAATCCATTCCCGAAAGGGTATTAAAATCGGTACTTCCATTCATTTGAGAATTAATGTTAATGCCATTCCAAATCACAGCCGTTTGCGAAGCAGTCGTACCGCGAAAAGCAACCGTAGAGAGCATTCCACGTCCGTATTCTTTGAAATAAATAACTGTATTGTAGTTAAGAAGATTGGTCAGCAAAGCACTATTTTTTGACAAAATAGAGTCGTTCAAAAGATGAATCGTTTGTGAACTGGAAAATTTGCGCAACTTAACATCAGATACAATTACTTCGTTCAAACGAGTAATAGTATCCTTCTTTTGAGCCAACAGGAATTGGCTTGCGAATAGGCAAAAACAAAAAAAATGTTTAAAATAAGTCATAATGTCCTGAACCTTTTTTCCCGAAAGTTCGATATTCGTTAATAAAAAAAGGCAGGTCTCCTGGCTTGCGTCTTGTTGTTTACCTTCTCATTCGCCGCGACGAACAATGGTTTTGTAGATAACAACAAGCTTGATAGCTTACAGTTGCGGGTACAGCTCAGGATTTTTGATTTAAGATTTAGGATTGTTGATTTAGGATTTAAACCCTGAAATCTGACAGCTAAAACTTGAAATCTATCACCTGATTCCCTTTTAATGCGATTTAAAAAAAATTAAACCACAACCTCAATACGGCGGCAAAGATAGAATTATATTAAGTTAATAAACAAAACAATTGCGAATTTTATAATTCAATTTTAATTACAGCTCCAAAATCTACTTTATTCTGAAAAGCATCCTTTAAGGGTAAATCCGAGATTTTACATAAAAAGCTGCGAATTACTCCAGCATGTGCGACAATGATTATCGGTTTGGAGTGAATGGTTTGAAGTTCATTTTGCACAAAATCACTTACGCGCAAGTGTAAGTCTGTAAATGATTCGCCATTTGGAACGCGAACATTTACAAAATCAGACATCCAAGGATTTAGGTCCTCAGGTTCAATTACATCCCAATTTTTCATTTCCCAATCTCCAAAATTCATTTCCAACAGACGGGAATCTTGATGCATAGTATCAATTTCTAAATTATCTTTGATATACCTAGCCAAAGCAACGCAACGGCGTAAAGGACTCGAATACAACTTGGCATCTTTTGGCAATTGATTCAAAACAGACTGGAAAACAGTGTCATAAGGCTCTAATATTTCCACATCCGATTGCCCATAACAAATTCCTTTTTCACAAACTGTTTCTGTGTGACGAACTAAATAAACTTCCATATTGCAATACTTGAGATATAAAAAACGACTTCACAAACTTGTTGGGTAGCACCTAAACAATCGCCGGTATAGCCGTCAATCCATTTCTGGAAGTATCTTGCTAAAAAAAATCGAGCGGTAAAAACTGGCAATATGACTAAGAGCAATTGCCATTCAAAACAAGACAAAACAAGTAGCGGAAGTAATCCAAAAAAGAAGGCGCCCAACACTTCTCGCCAAGAGTAACTTTGCGCAATGGGTTTGCTTTTACTGGAAGCATCCTCCCGAGAATATTCATGCGTGAAAACTATCGAAATTGCAGCTAACCTACTAAGGGAATGGCCAGTAACAAATAGCAAAAAAAGGAATAAATAGGAATTAGTAACTATGTCAATTAGCTGTGTTAGCCCCTGAAATTTGAGTAACAATAACAATATTAAACCAATTGCGCCATACGCACCGATAGCACTATCTTTCATGATGATTAGGATTTTTTCTTTGGTCCAACCGCCACCAAAACCATCACAAACATCCGCAAAACCATCTTCGTGAAAAGCACCTGTTAGTAAAACTGAAGCAATCATTGAAAGGATTATTGCAATCTCAGGGGCTACTAGAAAATTAAAAAGATAGAAGACTACAAAAGCAATTCCGCCTACAATCCATCCGATTAAGGGGAAATAACGAGAGGCTTTATTCAGATAATCCGGATTATGATCAATGGTTGCAGGACAGGGAATCCTAGTGTAAAACATCAAAGCAGTAAAAAAAATATGAAGTTCTTTTTTCATTTTTATAATTTTTTGGCCAAAGCCAATTGAATCGTATTCGTTGCGCTAAAATTAGATTTCCTTGGTATTTACTCCGGCACTTTCAAAACTTGCCATATCGTTCAAGAATGCCACAGCAGACTGAATTATCGGAAAAGCAATTGCGCATCCCGTACCTTCGCCCAAGCGTAAATCGAGTTGTAATACCGAACGAACGTCAAGATAATCAAGTATTTTTTGATGTCCTTGCTCCGCAGAAGAATGACAAAAAATAGCATTTTTAAGAATGAAAGGGTTCTTTTTGAAGGCAATTAAAAAAGCTACACTACCTATAAAACCGTCCACAAGAATAAGCATACTTTGCTCTTTCGCTTGAAGCATTCCGCCTACCATTTGCATGATTTCAAACCCTCCGAAGTAGGCCAACTTACTATCTAAATCAGCTGCACCTTCATAATTATCAAGACATCTATTGAGAATATTGATTTTTTGAATGAGTTTTTCGTCATCAATACCAGTGCCTCTACCTACGCAATCTTCAATAGGCAATGCTAAAATAATACTCATTAATACCGAAGCAGTTGCGGTATTCCCAATTCCCATTTCACCAAAACCAATACAATTACTGCCTGTTTTTGCGATGCTAGCAACAATTTTGCTTCCTTTGCTATAACACAATTGCAATTCGGTTCTGCTCATCGCAGCGCTGTATAAAAAAGATTGCGTTCCTTTCCCTATTTTGGCCGAAATCAAATTCGTATTCGTAGGAAAATCGTAATTCACGCCTGCATCTATAATTAAAAGTTGGATGGAATGTTGCTTGCAAAACACGTTTATTGCTGCACCACCATCGAGAAAGTTAGTAACCATCTGCCTAGTAACATCCTGTGGATAGGCACTTACGCAATGATTTGCAATTCCGTGATCAGCAGCAAAGACAACAATATGTGGTTGCACTATTTTTGGTTCCAACTTTTGAAACACTATACCAATTTGTTTAGCAAGTAGTTCTAAGACTCCTAAGGAACCTGTTGGCTTGGTTTTTTGATCGATTTTGTGTTGTAATGCTTTTGCAAAAAGAGCACTCTCAACTTCATTTTTAACCTTAAAAGTGGTAGTTTTAACCCTACTTTGATGAAAAACGGTAATTTCCTCTACCACTGGATTTTCTTGTTTTTGTTTCCAATTAAGTTGCTGCAACATGGGCTGCTTATCATAATCGGTTGCTGGTTTGCCTACGCAGAAATAACCCAATGGCTCTATGTTTTCAGGCAATCCTAACAATTGCTTAAACTGATAATAATTTAAAATAGAAACCCATCCCATTGAATATCCTTGCTCTGTTAAGGAAAGCCAAATGTTTTGTGCCGCACAAACGGAACTGAACTTGATCGCTTCAGAACTCCCAACGGTACCAATAGTAAAATTATCCAAAACAGAACGATCGTAACAAATGACTAATCCCAGAGGCGCTTCCTCAATTGCTTCTAGTTTCAGCGCCTTGTAGTCTCGTTTTTGCTGCTGATTATCTGTCAAGGCAATTGCTTTTTCATCATAGTCCAAGAATAAATTCTTGATGGCTTTTTTCAGCACCGCTGATTTGATAGTATAATATTTAGTAGCATCAGTCAGCCCAACAGAAGGCGCCCAATGTCCCGCTTGAAGTGCTTTTTCAAGAACTTCATCAGGTACGACATCCTGGGTAAAATGACGTGTGTCCCGACGGGATTTTAAAATATCATCTAAATTAGTCATGCGTTAGCTTTTGATTTTCACTGGAATTCCGGAAACCATTAATACGACGGTATCGGCTTTCTGAGCAATGTATTGATTCATCCAACCTTGAAGCGCTGTAAATTTTCTTCCAATTGCAGTATCAGCATGAAGTCCCATTCCAATTTCATTGGTAACAATGATTATTATCGCATTCTCTTGATTGGCAATTGCATCAATTTCGGCTTTCGCTTGTTCCAAGCATAAAGGAACGTTGTTTTTAGTATCAACAAAAAAATTAGTCAACCAGAGTGTAACACAATCCACAACGGCCACTTTAGCCATGAAATCAATTTCGCTTAAATGCTTTTCTTTTTCTATGTTAATCCAGCTTTCGTCTCGATCGCTTTGATGGCGGTCAATTCTCTTTTGGAATTCAGCATCCCATTTTCTGGCAGTCGCCACATACATGGGTTTATCTGATAATTCTTTTGCTAAATTCTCGGCATAACTACTTTTGCCTGAGCGTTCTCCTCCAGTAATTAAATGTATCATTGTAATTGTTGCGTTTTATAAGGACAATGTCGGCATCCATTCGTGCAGCAATATCCTCTTTTTAAATGAAACCAAGCCTTGAAAACATAATTTCCATTCTCGATATAATAGTCAATTCCTTCTATGAGTTGCTTGGTTTTAGGTAAATCTTTAGCTATGCTATTTAGCGCTGTTTCAGCAGTAACCGTTGCAACATATTCCTTAATTTTAGTTGAGCAAACCGTTGTAAAGCAAGAGGAGCAAAGACAGTCTATCACTTTAGAGGGTTTAAAAATAGGCGGGAAATTGTTGCACCAGCATTTATTTCCGTCCGCAGTATCTCCGCAATTAAAAGGAGTTCCGCAAGCAGAACATTTTTTTTCTTGAATAGTAGTAAGATGGGAATTAGACATTATTTTACTTTCTCATTAGTATGAAAAGAAAGGTATTTATGTTCTAATTTCATTGGGATTTCAAATAAATCGGGATGAAACAATGCGGCAAGTAACTCAATTCCGTCTACAACAGTTGTACTGGGTTCCGTAAATAAATCGGCATCAGCCAGAAAAACTGCATTATTCTGAACTGCCTTTAGGGTATCCCAACCTTCTAATTTTGTCAATGCCTCTAATTCCTGACTGGATCGACTTATATCGAAGCCACAAGGTGCAACCACCAATACTTCAGGATTATATAACAATATTCGTTCCCATGCGGTAACAATAGAATATCCAGAAGGATTCCCAAGCATGTCTACACCGCCAGCTTGTGCGATTTGGTATGGGATCCAATGTCCACAGTTGTATATGGGATCGAGCCATTCCAAAACCATCACTCGTTTAAGCGGAGCGTTATTTTTACGGAGCGTATCCAGAATAAAATCAATTCTTTTTTTGAGTTTTGCTAATAATTCGTAGGCGCGTTCTTCTTTATTAAAAGCTTTGGCAATAGTAATTACATTTTGATAAATATCGTCTAAATTTCTTGGAATAAGCGGAATCAATTCTGGCTCTTTGGATAATTTATAAACGGAACGAGCCACATGACTCGTATCTATCTGGCAAACATCACATACATCTTGAGTAAAAATAATATCGGGAGATAGAGATTCTAACAAAGCGTCGTCTATGTAGTATAAACTTTTACCTTGCGCTTTAGATTGAGATACAATCTGGTCGATTTCATTACTTGAGTGATGAGTTCCTTCAAGGTAGGAACGTACCACTTTCGGTTTGTCAGAATGGCATTCAAAAGTAACACCAACCAATTGATTTTCTAATCCCATGTCGTAAATCATAGAAGTGGCTGCGGGTAAGAAAGAGCAAATTTTAATCATCTTAAAAGTATTTAAATCCTGGTGTTAATGTAAAATAGTTTTTCAATAAAAATGAGGAGAACGTGATAAACAATCATTTTACAAAATCAGCGAAAACTACATTCTTTTAGTTAGCTTCTATCGGTTTTTATTTTAAACAAAACAGACAAGAATCTAAATACAAATATAACCGTATGAATGTAACTATTGGTAAAAATCGTGTTTTATGTTTTGGGTCGGATCCTACGCTACCAAATAATTTAAAAAATTTGTCACTGATTATGAAAAATTTATAATTTATATTTGCCTTTAAATTCGTAAAAAAATTATGAACCTAAATTGTATTAAATTTTCTTTTCTTGTTTTGCTTTTACTGCTAATCGGATGTAAAAAAAGCGAACAATCAACCAATAAGATTTCTGATGTTACTGGAAATACGATACTTTACGCTAAAAGTTTAGCTGTTTTTAAATATGCAGGCTATTCCATTGTAAAGGTTTCAAATCCTTGGCCTGAAGCCAATAAAAACTTCACTTATGTATTGAAAGAAAAAAACGGTAGCGTTCCTGATAGTCTAAAAAAATATACTATAATTCAAGTTCCTTTGCAGTCGATTGTTGTTACCTCAACCACAAATATTCCTTTTTTGGAAATGTTACGAGTTGAAAAATTATTAGTGGGATTTCCTCATACGGACTACGTTTCATCTGAAAAAACCCGCAAACTAATTGATGCTGGCGCTGTAAAAAACATAGGACAAAACGAAAAATTAAACACGGAACAACTCATTGACTTGGCGCCTGATTTAATAATAGCTTATGGAGTTGACAACAACAATCCAATGATTGATAATTTACAAAAAAGTGGTCTTAAAGTGCTTATTCAAGCAGATTGGATGGAGCAAACGCCACTAGGCAAAGCCGAATGGATAAAGCTTTACGGTGCTTTGTTTAGAAAAGAAAAAGAAGCTAAAATACTTTTTGAAACAATCGTTAAAAATTACAATGACGCTTTAGCATTAGTTGCAAGCCAAAAACCAACAGCCACCGTTTTATACGGATCTATGTATCAGGATCAATGGTATGTGGCAAAAGGAAACAGCTGGGTAGCCCAATTTATGAAAGATGCCAAATCTAATTATTTGTGGGCAGATGTTGAAGGAACCGGAAGTCTTGGTTTATCTTTTGAAAAAATACTGGATAAGGCAAAAACGGCAAATTATTGGATCGCAACAGGTTCTTTTAAAAATAGTGCTGAATTTAAAAATAGCAATCCACATTACAGTCAGTTCGATGCTTTAAAAAACAACAATGTATATACTTTTGAAAGTAAGTTAGGCAGTACAGGAGGAACCATTTATTATGAATTAGCTCCAAGCCGACCAGACTTAGTCTTAAAAGATTACATTAAAATTTTCCATCCTGAAGTGCTTCCAAACTATACTTTTACTTTTGCACAAAAACTAAACTAAATCTGCTCCGCTCCCGAAGCGTCGGGATGCTCCAAAAAAGAAGGAGCCAAAACTGGATTAGAAGTTATTTAAAAATTAAATATAATATTACATTGGACAAACAAACGACAATTGAATAATCAAAAACGAAATACGGTTCTGTTTTTCTTACTTACTTTAGGGCTTATTGTTTTGTTTTTTGTAAACATTAGTTTTGGTTCCATTGCAATCCCTTTTAAAGAAATTTACACTAGTTTAACCGGTGGTCAAGCGAGCAAATCTACCTGGGAATACATCATCATTAATTATCGTTTACCCAAAGCAATTACGGCAGTTCTTGTAGGAATGGGGCTATCGATAAGTGGTTTACTGATGCAAACTTTATTTAGAAATCCCCTAGCAGGACCTTATGTTTTAGGACTAAGTTCTGGCGCCAGTTTAGGAGTTGCCTTTGTATTTTTAGGAGCAAGTTTACTGCCGCCTTTTTTAAGCACTGTTTTATTATCGTCCTATGGAGTGGTTTTAGCATCAACTGTAGGAAGTTCAATTGTATTATTAGCTGTTTTAGCTGTTTCCCATCGATTGCGCGATACCATGGCTATCCTAATTGTAGGATTAATGTTTGGCAGTTTTACCAGTGCCATAGTCGGGGTGCTTACTTATTTTAGTTCAGCTGAACAATTACAAAAATTCACTTTTTGGTCTATGGGAAGCTTAGGCAATTTATCTTGGTCATCTATTGTAATTTTAACGGTTTGTGTATCGATAGGATTGTTATTGAGTGTCTTTAGCATCAAACCACTAAATGCCTTATTGCTGGGCGAAAATTACGCTCGCAGTTTAGGTTTAAATTTCAAAAAAACACGATTAATAATTATTTTTGCTACTAGTATTCTGGCAGGAAGTATCACCGCTTATGCAGGCCCAATAGCTTTTATAGGATTAGCGGTACCTCATATCGCAAAATTAGTATTTCAAACCAGTAACCATTCGGTTTTGTACTGGAGTACCTTGCTTTTAGGAGCATCGATTATGCTTATTTGTGATATTATTTCAGAATTGCCAGGATTGGGAATTACTTTACCAATTAATGCCGTAACATCAATAATTGGCGCCCCAGTGGTGATTTGGTTACTAGTCAGAAAACGAAAAATGATTGCCTAATGGAACATAAAATAATCTTAGAATCTTCAAAAATTAGCATTGGCTATTTTCGTAAAAAAGAGCATATCGTAGTGGCTTCGGCTATTTCTATAAATTTAAAAAAGGGAAAACTGATTGCTTTAGTAGGCGCTAACGGCATTGGAAAATCGACACTTTTAAAGACGATAACAGGTATCCAGAAACCGCTGCAAGGTGCTGTATTTTTAAATGAAAGGAAAATTAGTTCCTATGAACCTTTAGAGTTAGCACAAAACCTGAGCATAGTTTTAACAGAAAAGTTACCGCCAAGTAATTTAACCGTCTTTGAACTCATCGCACTGGGAAGACAACCGTACACCAACTGGATTGGAACTTTATCTGAGGTCGATATATCGAAAGTAAACGAAGCCATGGAATTGACACAAATTAGTTCTTTAGCTGCAAAAAAACATTATGAAATTAGTGATGGTCAGTTACAAAAAGTATTGATTGCAAGAGCTTTGGCACAAGACACCCCATTAATAATTTTAGACGAACCTACCACCCATCTCGATTTATTACATAAAGTGGCTTTGTTTAAACTTTTGAAAAAACTTACGCAAGAGACTGGAAAGTGTATTCTATTTTCTACCCATGACATTGATATGGCGATACAATTGAGTGACGAAATGATTATCATGACTCCTGAAACTGTCTTGCAAGACGAACCTTGTAATTTCATTTCGAAAGGAAGTTTTAATACACTATTTAAAGATGAGCATATTGTTTTTGACAATGAAAAAGGAAAGTTTACGATTGTTTAAATTTTTAAACTAATTTGGCGGTTTGCTTCTCCAATAACAAAAGCGACCGAATTAGCGATATTAAAACTTCTAATTAGCGGTGACATAGGAATTGTCAAATGATTTTCAAATTGGTTCAAAACAGCTTCACTTAATCCTTTACTTTCTTTGCCAAAAACCAACCAATCTCCGTCCTGAAAATCAATCTCGAAATATGATTTTTTAGCATGAGAACTCATAAGAAAAACCCGAGATAAGTCAGGAATGCTTGCTTTCCATGATGCAACATCCTGATATTCTGTCACATCAAGATGAACCCAATAATCGAGACCGGAACGTTTTAGGTTTTTATCATTAATAACAAACCCAAAAGGATGAATCAAATGCAAACGACTGTGCGTGCCTACGCACAAGCGCCCTATATTCCCCGTATTGTTTGCTATTTCGGGCTCCACTAAAACGATATTTAACATGTAGTATAGATTAATTGGTTATTTGGTTATTTGAAAATCTTCCACTTTTAAAACTTCTCCAGTCTGTAAATCATGAAGATGAACCGTTCCTATTCGGACACGAACCAATCTCAAAGTTGGGAAACCAACAGCAGCAGTCATTTTTCGCACTTGACGAAATTTTCCTTCATTGACCGTTATTGAAGCCCAAGAGGTAGGGCCGTGACGTTCATCCCGAATTTTTTTTCCTCTCGCTCCAAAAGCAGGAAGCTCCTGTATTAAGGAAGCTTTACAGGGTTTAGTAACGTATTTAGTTCCACTAAAACCGATTTCAACCCCTTTTTGCAATCGCTCGATGGCTTCTTGATTAATGATTCCATCTACTTGGACGTAATATTCTTTATCGACTCTTTTACTGCGAATGATTTCGCTCATCATGCCATCCGTTGTCAGCAACAATAATCCTTCGGAATCCTCATCAAGGCGCCCGATAGCCATTGTTCCTGTTGGAAAATCATATAATTCTCCTAGCAGTTTCTTTTTTCTTTTTAATTCATAAACAAACTGACTCAAATACCCGTACGGTTTATGAATGATAAAATGAGAATGAGGCATTGTGTTGATTTATTAGTGCATGCAAAGATAGTTTTGTTTTTGTTGGATTTAAAAGTGACTGGCTACATTTATTGCGATAAACCAAAAGCAATGTTAAATAGTTCAAACATCTCATATTAATGACGTACTATTATAAACAATAAGATTAATAACTAAACAGAAAGATCATGGAAAATAATGATTTAGGTTCAAAAAAGACCAATAATAAGCAGCCTATAAACGACCAAATTGGTAGCGAAAAGATGCTTAACGAAAACAATACAAACGCGCCAAAACTGAAAGATGAAATAGAAATTGATGCTAATGGAAATGAAAAAGTTGTTCAAAGAGCGCGTAATGTTGATGGGTCTAATGCTGCTATTCCCGAAGCCGAAGAGAGAACATGGAACGAAAACGAAAGTTTAAGCCGGGGCGTTTCCTCAGAAAAAGAAGCGATGAAAACGGTTGAAAATGAAGACCTCAACTCAGACATTACTGCCCACAGATACCCTGCTTCTCATCCAGATAATAAGGAAGACCGAGGAAATATAAAACTGGACGAATAAGTATTTATTTCGTATTTTAAAAGCCAATAAGGACACCTTCCTTATTGGCTTTTTTTGCTGCAATTAATAGTCAATCCACCAAAAAAATCTATTTAACTACCAAATAAATTACCTCGGAGCAGAGCCCCAGAGGTATTAGCGAAATAACAGCCACAGATTCACAGATTTTCAATAATCTTTTTTAATCTGTGAATCTGTGAATCTGTGGCTAAAAAAATCGAAGCAAAGCTTCGAGGAATTAAACCAAAAGAGATTAAAAGATTTTATTTACAATCTAAAATAGCTCAATTTATAATATTCTCTTAACGTTGGAAATATTATTTTTGCTGCTTAATCCAATTGTAAACCTATGAAACACAATTACCATTTACGCCATTTAATGGCTTTTTTAAGTTTTTTTTATTGCCTATCAACAACCGTTTTTGCCCAAGGAACGGCACCCATAGCGCAAGAGTTGCCTTTCACTCAAAATTTCACCACTCTTGATGCAGCATCTACCACTTATCCCTCAGGATTTCAGGGCTGGACCGCCAGCACAGCTCCGGGAAGTTCATTCAATACAACAGCTACATTAGTTGCAGATAGAGCTTTAGTTGCCAGTAGTACAGCTGCGACAACGAGTGGAAACATCCACAATTATAACGGAAAAATTGGTTTTCTGAATACCGGTTCCTTAGATTTAACAATTGGGTTTGCATTCAAAACACTTGGTAAATCCGGAATTGCAGTAGAATATGATGCGATGGTGATTCGGAATCCTTATAATGGCACATCGAATTCTCGTATCAACGAATTAGTACTGCAATATCGAGTTGGTACAGCCGATGCATTTATTACTTTATTACCAACGGTCTATGCCAGCGGAACAACAGCACAAACATCTGGAACAGCAGAAGTGAATAGCCAAAAAATAAAAGTAGTTTTACCATCGGAGTGTGATAATAAAGAGGTAATTCAAATCCGTTGGATTTCAAGACAAGTATCTGGAGGCGGTTCGCGTCCCTCTTTTGCCATTGATAACATAAGTGTCTTTAATGATGTAACACCACCTGTAAATGCAGACGGATTCCCAAAAATTACCAACATCTTATCTGATGGATTTGATTTTTCGTCCAAATTAAATGAGACTGGAAAAACATATTTCGTGATCTTGCCATCAGGAAGTGCTGCTCCAAGCGCTGCTCAGATAAAAGCAGGAACAAACGCCTCAGATGCAGCGGCATTAAAAGCAGCGGTACTTGAAATTTCGGATGCTACTGTTGTGTATTCAAAAAACAGTACAGGATTAGCTCTAGGAACTGATTATGTTGTCTATTCCATATCTGAAGATGCCATTGGCAACATTCAAGCTGAAAGTAATAAACTAGACGTCACTACTTCTAGCGTTGTCGTTCCTTCCCTGTCAACTACTAAAACTGCCTTAGATTTTAGTTTTATAGAGCAAAACTTCAGCTCAATTGCATTAAGTTACCAACTTCAGGCACTTAATCTAAGTGGAGCAGTTACGCTTTCCGCATCCCAAAACTTTACCATTTCTAAAAATGAGACTTCTGGCTTTCAATCAACATTGGTTTTTGCTGCAGAAGATTTCAATACGGGAACCACACCTTTGGTTTATGTCAAATTTACACCTACTGCAACCGGCCTTTTTTCAGGACAAATCACTCATGAATCAAACGGAGCTTCTACTAAAACAGTGGCGGTATCAGGAACAGGAATTAATCCTTACATCCAAGATTTTAATGATGCAAATGTTCTAACAAACAGTGGTTGGACGGAATATAGCGTAGCCGGTGACAAGATTAAGTGGGTGAGCACCACGACACGTTTTAACAGTTCACCTGCAGCAGTTCAAATAAATGGATATTCTGAAACAGGAGCTAGCAAAGATTGGTTAATTTCTCCTAATTTACGTTTAGATACATTTGACAAATTCCCTTTGTTATCTTTCTATTCTCGCAAATTTTTCTCTGGAACACCGCTAAAACTAATGATCTCTGTAGATTATGATGGTAAAAGCAACCCAGAAACAGCAACTTGGACTCCCTTAGAAGGCGATTTTCCTACCACTACAGGAACCTTTAAACAGTCGCAATACATCAATTTGGAAGCTTATAAATCTGATCATACTTTTATAGCCTGGGTTTACGAAACTCTAAATTCTGGTGGGACAGATACTGCCGAATGGACCCTTGATGATGTAAAAATCACGAACGAAACAACATTTCTAGCCTCAAATCCTACTTTGAATTTTGGAGAAGTAGCGCCAAATACAGCGTCAGCAAGCCAGTCTTTTATTTTCATGGCAGGCGGTTACGGCGATATCACTGTAACGGCTCCTGCTGACTACCAATTATCTGTTGACAACAGTAATTTTCAATCCAATTTAGTGATTTCAGCTACTGATGGAGTTGCAGGTAAAATAATTTATGCTCGTTTTTTCCCTTCTTCCAAAGCATTGAGTATTTCGGGTCCTTTGACAGTTGTTGGAACAGGATTGAACCAAGAAATAGGTTTATTAAATGGATCTTCATTACCTAAAACAGAAACCTTTGATATTGTTACGTACAATTTAGAATTTTTTGGAAGCAATGTAATTGGTTCAACAGGAACTGAGTTTGGTCCAACAGACGACGCATTGCAGATTGAAAACGCAGCGAAAGTCATGAACACTTTAAATGCTGACGTTTATGCCGTTCAAGAGGTTTCAGACGATGCCGCACTGGATCTTTTAATCCAAAAAATAAGCATTAACGGAAAAACTTTTGACAAAGTAATTTCTCCATCCTGGTCCTACTCCTTTAATGCTCCTGAAGCTGACTTCCCCGCTCAAAAATTAGTTGTAATTTATAACACGCAAACAACAACAGTAAAAAAGTCAAGAGTGATGTTCAGTAAACTTTTTGATGAAATTCGTGCCGGAAGCAAAACTTTAACCAATTATCCTGGCGGTGTGAGCGCGAGCTTCTTTTCTTCAGGCCGTTTACCATATATGGTCGAAATGGAAGCAAATATAGGTGGAGTAAAGAAAGATCTAAAAATTATTGACATCCATGCTAGAGCCAACAGCGGTAGTGACATAGCGCGGTACAACATGAGAAAATATGATGTTGAACTATTGAAAGACAGTTTAGATGTCAATTACCCAGATGCCAATTTGATAATTTTAGGCGATTACAATGATGATGTTGATGAATCCGTTATTGCAGGAAACCCTTCTTCGTACCAGAAAATGGTGGAAGACAATGTACGCTACAATCCTCTAACTTTAGAAATTAGTAAAGCAGGAGCTTTTACTTACTTGTCCTCTGGAGGTTTCTTAGATCATATTATCATATCAAACGAGTTAACTAAGGATTATGTGCCCAATTCAACTTTAGTTTATGACCCTCGTTTAGACGTAGCAAACTATGTCAATACTACTTCTGATCATGGTCCAGTTATCGCACGATTTGAGTTAAAAGCAGATGCAACTTTAGCTATCAATGACTTGATTGCAACAAAAGGACTGTCTGTAATGGTCTATCCAAATCCCGCTTCAGAATCATTCAATATTGTTATTAATTCAGAAAACGGACAAGACTTAAGTCTAAACATTTATGACATTCTTGGAAGAGCAATGGGAGCTCCAACGCAATTAAAAGGCTCAATTGGTGAAAACACTACAAAAATAAATAGTACTAAATTACCTGTAGGGATTTATATATATACCCTTTCCAATGGAGACAAGGTTGTATTTAAAGGAAAAATAGTAAAAAAATAAAATCCCTTTTTCTACATTCCAAAAGCCAGATTTCTTCATTGAAATCTGGCTTTTTTTTCTAAAATAGTTTAAGACAACTCCCTGCTGAAATAAAAAAAACTACTAAATCGCTAGCAAAAAAGGAGACTATTACGTATAAAACTACCCTAGAGAATCCTATTTTTTCAAAATATAAACCCTTCAAAAACTTATACTAGTATTTTGATTTCTCAAAAGAAACTAAAAATCTTTTGTTTATTTTTACATTGTTACAAAAAAAAATTTATGTCAAATACGCTTCCCTTTTTACTGATTTTCATCGTTGCTCTTGGTATTGGAGTTTATATTGGAAAACTTCTATTTGTTACCAGATTCCAGTTGGAAAAAAGTAGCTTGGAAGAGAAATTAATCACTTTAAATTCTCAATTCGCCCAACAGAGAGAGCAATTAATGATTGATAAAATGGGTTTTGAAAAACAATTAGAAGCCCAAATCGTTGCTAAAGAAGGTATCCGAACTGAAAAAGACAGTTTAGCAATTCAGCTTACTAAAAAAGAAGTAGATTTCGAAAATCTCTGGGAGCGCAACAAAGAACAAAAAGAAGAAGTCGAAAAACTACAGGAAAAATTCACCCTGGAATTTGAGAACTTAGCCAACAAAATATTGGAGGAAAAATCGAATAAATTTACCGAACAGAACAAAGAAAACATGAAAAATATCTTGACTCCATTGCAAGATAAAATTCAATTGTTTGAAAAAAAGGTCGAAGACACCCACAAAGAAAGCATCGATTATCATGCCGCTTTACGCCAACAAATTTTGGGATTACGAGAAATGAATATCCAAATGAGTAAAGAAACCATCAACTTGACCAAAGCGCTCAAAGGCGACAGTAAAATGCAGGGAAATTGGGGCGAACTGGTATTAGAACGCGTTTTAGAGAAATCAGGATTGGAAAAAGGCCGTGAATACCAAGTGCAACAAGCCTTCACTACCGAAGACGGAAATCGCGTATTTCCGGATGTTGTCATTAATCTGCCGGATGGCAAAAAAATGATTGTCGATTCAAAAGTTTCTTTGACCGCTTATGAAAAATACATCAATGAAGAAGATGATACTTTGAAAATTAGCTATCTAAAAGAACATGTCAATTCCATCAAACGCCATGTTGAGCAATTAGGAAATAAAAATTATCATGATTTGTACCAAATAGAAAGCCCTGATTTTGTATTGTTATTCATCCCTATTGAACCCGCATTTGCCATGGCCCTAAATGAAGATACTAGTTTATACAATAAAGCATTCGAAAAAAATATTGTTATTGTAACTCCCGCCACATTATTAGCTACCTTACGAACGATTGATAGCATGTGGACGAATCAAAAACAGCAGGAAAACGCATTAGAAATAGCACGTCAAGCAGGAGCACTGTATGATAAATTTGAAGGTTTTGTAGGTGACTTGATCAAAATTGGCAAAAAAATAGACGAGAGTAAAACAGAGTACAGCAGCGCCATGAACAAACTTGTGGAAGGAAAAGGAAACCTAATTGTAAGTGTCGAAAAATTAAAAAAAATGGGAGCAAAAGCAAAAAAAGCACTTCCCGAAAACATAGTAAACTTAGCCGAAAAAGACGAAAATCAATTTCTAAATTAATAAAAAATGAGAAAATTTTTAATGATTACCACTGCAATACTAGTACTGTTTATTGTAGGTTATTTTACTTTTTTATACAATGCAACCTACAGTGAAGGCTTTCGTTCAGGCGAATTAATCAAAGTCAGCAACAAAGGAGTTGCTTTCAAAACATGGGAAGGAGAAATTAGTCAAGGAATTTCTGGCGCACAAATATTTTCTTTTTCAGTAATGGATAGCGAAGAAAAAGTAATCTTAGATTTAAAAGAAATGGAGGGTCAATATGTTCAAGTAAAATATGTAGAACGGTACCGAACATTTCCGTGGTGGGGCGACACGCGCTATTTTATTACAGACGTCAAAAAAGTAAATTCTCCTTTTAAAATAAAATAGATGAATCGGACCTTTAAAACTGTGGCCTCCTCAGACATTAGTATTTCAGAATTGATGTTGCCCAATTACACCAACTTTAGTGGTAAGATTCATGGAGGATATATTTTATCTTTAATGGATCAAATTGCATTTGCCTGTGCTTCAAAATTCTCAGGAAATTATTGCGTTACCGCCTCGGTAGATACTGTCAATTTCCTAAAACCGATTGAAGTGGGCGAACTCGTGAAGATGAAAGCCAGCGTAAACTATGTGGGTAAAAGCTCGATGATTATAGGAATTCGTGTAGAAGCCGAAAACATCCAAACCGGAAAAATCAAACATTGTAATTCCTCTTATTTTACAATGGTTGCCAAAGACAGCACAGGCAAGAGCGCATTAGTACCCGGTTTAATCCTTTCGAACAACAATGATGTACGCCGTTTTTATAACTGCATTAAACAAATATCCTTAAAGAAAGAAAAAGACCTAAATGAGGAAGAATTCGATTATACTTCTAAAGAATCACTAGAAAATTTAAAAAACTACAATATACAGTTGGAATTCTAAAACTGTAATAGGTTAGCTATCATTAGTAAAACTGAAAAATAGGAGTGTTTATAATTTCCTCAAGTGGTTACAACTTTTCAATATGCAACAGTTTTTGTGCTTACTCGAGCCAATAATTTTTTTTGATGCCAATTCATCTAGGGTTACTACGGCCCTATAACTGGACGCTCCACTAGTTTCGGGTAGTGACTACTTGAACAAATTCAGGCGCCGAAACTCCAAATAGATAATTTATAGCGCATTCCCTACTTACTTGCTAATCAAAACAACTACCAAAATCTTTTTAAAAGTATAACCTACCGCAATTTCTGATTAAAAAGCTGCTGAAAAATTAACTGATGTTACTATTTTTCAAGGATTAAAAACTTTTATATATTCTATTTTTTTCATAACTTTAAGTACTTCAATTAATAGTAAGATTATGTCTAAAATATATAGTATCAAACCGATATGGTAAAAAATAGTATCTCCCGCATGCGTTAGGGCGAATGTATTCAAAAAAGAGTCGGTATAATTTAATTCATAAAGTGTTATGGAAAAAATTACCTCAATAGCGCTACTCTTTATTGCTCTTGCAATTAACGCCCAGGAAAAATTGGTTTCATACGCAGGCATCACAAATTTTGAGGCTTCAATACCTTTGTTTGAGGAGGTGAAAGCAACGAACGAAAAAACTACCTGTATTTTGATCACTAAAACAGGCGATATTGCGTGTTGGATTAACATCAAAGATTTTAAATTCAAAAGAAATTTGATGGAAGAGCATTTTAACAAAAATTACATGGAAAGCAACCGGTATCCAAGAGCCTTCTTTAAAGGTACTATTGAAAAATTTGATTTAAACAACCTTACCTCAGAATTTCGCCCCTATCAAATCAACGGCAAAATAACCATACGGGGTCGTACTAAAAAAATGACAATCAAAGGAACACTAAAAAGGGTCGATAATGGAGTCGAGATCCAATCCGAATTCCCCTTAAACACGGATGATTTTAGGATCGAAATTCCTTTTATCGTACGCAGCAAAATAGCGAAAAACGTAAATACTCAAATTGTTTGTGTACTAAAATAATGCTATTTTGTTAAACAGTCTCGCAATGCTTCTTCTAAATTTTTAAACTTAAATTTAAAACCCGTTTGTTCTATTTTATCAGAGGAAATTCTTCTTCCTGTCAATACAATTACGGCCATTTCCCCCATCACAAACTTCAGAACAAACGCAGGCACATTGGGCAACCAGATCGAATAGCCAAAAATACGAGCCAATGTTTTAGAAAATACGGCATTTGTAGTATTGTCGTTAATGGCAGCGTTATAAGGCCCAACCATTTCAGTATTTTCAATCGCTTCTAAATACATGGTACACAAATCATCAACATGAATCCATGGCATATATTGGTTGCCTGAACCCAATGCTGAACCCAATCTGTATTTGAAAAGCGGAATAAGTTTCTTCAAAAAACCGTCGTTTTTGCCTAAGACCAAACCCGTTCGGATTTTAACAGTACGGATATTTAAATTTTCAATAAAATCAATAGACTCTTCCCATTTTTGACAGGTGTATCCTAAAAAATCATTGGCTGGAACGGTCTCTTCTGTGCAGATTTCTTTCCCGTTTACTGCTCCATAAATCCCAACCGCTGAGGCAGAAACAAATGCGTCAAGCTTTTTGTAATGCTTTTTTAGAACTGAATATAATAGTTGAGATGATTTTTCCCTACTATCAATGATGGCCGCTTTTCGTTTAGCGCTCCATCTTTTCTCTGCAATATTTTCGCCTGCCAGATGAATGATGTAATCTGCTTTTAAAACTGCTTCCTCCTCAATTGTGCCGTTTGCAACATCCCACTTATAGTAGAAAATATCTCCCTTATTTTTCTTTTCAGTTCTACTCAAGATAGAAACTGAATATCCTTTGGTAAGCAACAGCGCCGTTAAATGTCTACCGATAAATCCCGAACCGCCGCTTATTAAAACATTTTTTTTCATAATAGTGTAAAGCTAATGATTTATAACGATATAAAATTATATTAAATTTTGTTTAACTTTATTAATATATCGTTAAACATTCACTACCTTTATACTCTAATTTGAAACACAGAAAAAATGGCTACTAAAAAAACAGTAATAACTAAGGACAAAATAGTTTCAATGTACATGAACTACGTACTTGAATACAGTGAGAAACCAAAATCAGTATATCATTTTACAAAAATAAATGATTTTTCGGAAACAGAATTTTATGCCTTTTTTGGTACTATAGAAAGTATTGAGAAAGAAATCTTTAAAATGTTCTTAGAAAAAACAGTTGAATTGCTAAATAAAAACAAAGACTACGAAACCTATGACATGAAAAGTAAGTTACTGAGTTTTTACTTCACTTTCTTTGAAATACTAACCGCCAACAGAAGTTATGTTGTGATGACCTTGAAAGAAAACAACAATCAATTGAAAAAATTGATGCAACTTTCTGGACTTAGAAACAGTTTTAAAAACTATTTGACTGAAATTATCTCTGATGACTTTAGAACTCAGCAAGAAAAACTTCAAAATTTCCAAGAAAAAACATTTCAAGAAACCTCTTGGATACAGCTTTTATTAGCTTTAAAGTTCTGGATAGATGATTCGTCTCCTGCTTTTGAGAAAACAGATATTTACATCGAAAAATCAGTAAAAGCAACTTTCGAACTAATGAACATTGCGCCTTTAGACAGCTTAATCGACTTTGGAAAATTTATTTTCAAAGAAAAAATATACAACAAATAATGAAAACCATAGACTACATACCTACTTCAAAAATTGAAAGAGCAACAAAACTTGTGCAAACAGGTGCCAAAGTTGGTGTTAACTATTTAAAATATTATGGAGAAAAAATGGTCAATTCAGATTTGACTCGTGATAAATTAAATGAAGACAATGCAGAGGATATTTACGATGGCCTGAAAAGTCTGAAAGGAAGTGCTTTGAAAGTTGCCCAAATGCTAAGTATGGACAAAAGTTTTCTACCACAAGCCTATGTCGAAAAATTTTCTCTTTCCCAATTTTCTGTTCCGCCACTTTCAGCTCCTTTAGTGTTAAAAACGTTCAAGGCAAATTTTGGAAAAACACCATTTGAAATATTTGATGAATTCAACTCCACCTCTCTTAACGCAGCTAGTATTGGACAAGTGCACGTTGCCTTTAAAGACGGTAAAAAATTAGCAGTGAAAATTCAATATCCTGGAGTTGCCAACAGTATTTCATCTGATTTAGCGATGGTAAAACCCATTGCTATCAGAATGTTTAACCTTCAAGGCAAGGATTCCGATAAATATTTCAAAGAAGTAGAAGACAAATTGATTGAGGAAACCAATTATCTCTTGGAATTAAAACAAAGCCAAGAAGTAGTTGCCGCTTGTAAAAAAATTGAAAACTTAGTCTTTCCAGAGTATTATCCAAAATTTTCATCAGAGAAAATTATCACCATGGACTGGATGACAGGGATTCACCTTTCTGAGTTTACAAAGAAAAATACGGACCAAAAAGTGGCTGACAAAGTGGGTCAGGCCTTATGGGATTTCTACATGTACCAAATTCATATTCTGAGAAAAGTACACGCTGATCCACATCCTGGTAACTTCTTAGTGAACGATAAAAACGAATTAGTGGCATTGGATTTTGGGTGTATGAAACAGATTCCAACGGACTTTTACACTCCGTATTTTGAGTTGATTGATAAAAAAGTTATCAACGACCCTAAAATATTCAATGCTAAATTATTTGATTTAGAAATTTTACGAGCAGACGATTCCAAAGAAGAGGTAGCCTATTTCACCGAATTGTTCCATGATTTATTATCCTTATTTACGAAGCCTTTTCAAGCAAAAACATTCGACTTCTCGGATGAAACTTTTTTTGAAAGTATCGCGCAATTGGGAGAACGATTTTCAAAAGACACGAATCTTAGAAAAATGAATGGAAACAGAGGCTCTAAGCACTTTATTTACATGAATAGAACCTTTTTTGGCCTATACAATTTGATGTTTGATTTGAAAGCCAAAATTGTTGTCAATGAATATGAAAAATACAACTAGTGAAAAAGGAAAATCTGCCTTCCAAAATGTGCTTGGTATGCAACCGGCCTTTTAACTGGCGGAAAAAATGGGAGAAAGTATGGGACGAAGTCAAATATTGTAGCGAAAAATGCAAAAAAAACAAAAAGGGTTAGTCTGGTTTAGAAATGATTTAAGAGTTACTGATAATGAGTCTTTAACTACTGCCATTGCCGAAAATAAAGTTGTCATTGCGGTGTATTGTTTTGATCCAAGACATTTTATGGAGGCCAATTACGGTATTAAAAAAACAGAAAAATTCCGAGCTAAATTTTTAATTGAATCAGTGACCGAATTAAGGATAAATTTAAAAAAACTGAACATACCGCTTTTAGTTTATTACCAAAAGCCAGAAGATGCAGTTCCAGAGTTTTGTAGTAAAAACGAAATTAATTCTGTTTATTTCCAAGAAGAATGGACGAGTGAGGAAGCGGACATTTTAGCAAAAATAAAAGTAAAAATTTCAAATTTTGTAGCGTTTAAGGGCACTTATAATCAATTTTTATTTCATCCTGAAGATGTTCCCTTTGAGATACAATTGATTCCAAATGTTTTTACTCAATTCAGAAATCAATGCGAAAAATGGGCGAAAGTCAAAACGGAATTTGTTGTGAAGCCAATGCCAAAGGAAAATTGGAAAGCCAATGAAACTGAAATCCCTTCAATGGAAACATTAGGTTTTAGTGATTTTAATTTAGATAGCAGATCCGCTTTTCCTTTTCGAGGAGGAGAAGAAGAAGCGTCAAAAAGGTTGCAGTATTATTTTTGGGAAACAAAAAAAATTAGTGTCTATAAATTGACCCGCAACGGATTAATTGGGACAGATTTTAGTTCGAAATTTTCACCTTGGCTGGCAAATGGCTGTATCTCTGCCAAAACAATCTATTGGGAGATTGTTAACTATGAACAACAAATAGGAAAAAATGACTCGACTTATTGGTTAATTTTCGAATTGATATGGAGGGACTACTTTAAATATATTTCATTAAAAAATGGGAATTCTATTTTTAAAATTGGAGGAATTTTAAACAAAAGTTACGATTGGAAAAAAAATACGGCAGACATTGAGAATTGGATAAATGGAACTACTGCAGCTCCCTTTGTAAATGCAAATATGATCGAATTAAAGCAAACAGGCTGGATGAGCAATCGTGGAAGACAAAATGTAGCTTCTTATTTCGCTAAAGAGCTTCTGCTAGACTGGCGTATCGGTGCCACGTATTTTGAATCGATGCTTATAGATTACGATGTTCACAGCAACTACGGCAATTGGATGTATGTATCAGGAGTGGGCAACGATCCTAGAAACCGAAAATTCAATGTTGATTTACAAGCTAGCAATTACGATGGACAATCAAAATTCCAGAACTTATGGTTGCAACAACAATTATTTTAGAAAAATAAAATGAACACAAGTAAAAAAATAATCAATGTGGTTTGGTTTAAAAGAGACCTTCGTTTACAAGATAACGAGGCACTTTTTAATGCGATAAGCACAGGCAAGCCAACATTACTACTTTACGTATTCGAAAAATCTTTAGAAAATGATTTGCATTACAGTTCGCGACACTGGAATTTCATCAAGCAATCCATAGTAGATTTAAATAAACAACTGAAACCTTCCAACACGCACATTTTAGCAGTCTCTTCAGAAGTGCTTCATGTTTTCAATATCTTAGAGGAACTTTACAAGATAGATACTGTGTTTTCACATCAGGAAACAGGATTGAAAGTCACCTATGAAAGAGACAAAACATTCAAAAGATTTTGTAAAAACAACCAAATAAACTGGGTTGAAAACACGAATAACGGAATTTTTAGAGCTTTAAGAAACAGAACCAATTGGGTATCTCAGTGGGAAGAATATATGAATCAACCCCAATATATTTTTGATGCTAACCCAACAAATTACCTGTCGTCTGAAGCTATCGAAGAACTTGAAAAAACATTAGAGAAAACAAATCTAGAGACTATTCCAGATAGCATCTTCCAAAAAGGAGGCGCTACCATGGCTGGCAAATATTTACAAACTTTCTTTGATGAACGCTACCATAATTACAGCTCACATATTTCAAAACCTTTACTAGCTAGAAAAAGTTGCAGCAGATTATCACCCTACATTGCTTGGGGAAATTTATCCTCAAGACAAGTATTGCAAAAAGCGGCTGCTTTTAGACTGGTTTGCAAGGACAAAAAACAAATTGATTCGTTTGTATCCCGACTCACATGGCAAGCACATTTCATTCAAAAATTTGAAATGGAAGAAATCATGGAGTTTGAAAGCGTAAATAAAGGATTTCATTCCTTGAAAAAGAAAATCAATGAGAATTATATTCAAGCATGGAAAACAGGCCAAACTGGATTCCCATTAGTTGACGCTTGCATGCGCTGCTTGAACGAAACAGGTTATCTAAATTTTAGGATGCGTGCCATGCTCGTTTCGTTTTTTACCCATAATTTATGGCAGCCATGGCAGGAAGCTACGCAACACTTGTCCCAGATGTTTTTAGATTTTGAACCCGGAATACATTTTCCGCAGTTGCAAATGCAGGCTGGTGAAACCGGTATCAACATGTTACGCATATACAATCCAATCAAGAACAGCTACGAGCACGATGCTGACGGTGAATTTATAAAAAAATGGGTTCCAGAATTACGAGATTTACCTCGCGCTTTTGTACATGAACCTTTTAAAATGACTTATTTAGACCAAAAATTTAATAATTTTGAAGTGGGTGTCAATTACCCAAAACCAATTGTGAACATGGAAAGAACCAGAAAATTTGCCAGTGATTTTTTATGGCAAATGAAAAAAAATCCTCTGGTAAAAGAGGAAAGTTCAAGAATTTTAAAACTTCATACCATGGCTGACATTGGCGACAGCGAATAATACCGATAGAATCTAGCAATTAACCTCAACATTAAAAAATAAAATACCGTGACTATTAAAAAAGAACTCACTGATTTAGAAAAAGATAGAATTATAGAAATGGCTTGGGAGGATCGAACTACGTTTGATGCTATTTTACTGCAATTTGGCTTAAAAGAACAAGAAGTAATTGAGTTAATGCGCACCGAAATGAAACCTTCCAGTTTTAGAATGTGGCGCGAAAGAGTACAAGGTCGTAAAACAAAACATGAAAAGCGAAGAGACTTTAGGGAAGGACGTTTTAAGTGCACGATGCAGCGACAAATTAACAACAATAAGATTTCTAAAAGATAACTTCGGAAAGCAATAAGAAAATACCGAATAGAATTAAATAACTAATTGAACAATATATGAAAAACATAGTAATCATTGGTGGTAGTAAAGGAATTGGTAATACCATTTTATTGCAACAATTGGAGAACAACATAGTCTACAACATCAGCAGAAATGCGCCAGAAATTACACATGCCAATCTGAAACATTTTACCGTGGATGTTTTACAAGATGCGCTACCAGAAATAGAAGCCATAGATACGCTGATCTATTGTCCGGGTTCTATAAATTTAAAACCTATAGGAAGTCTGAGTATTGAGGACTTTAGAAATGATTTTGAAATAAATGTCATTGGAGCTGTAAAAGCCATTCAGAAATACTTACCAGTTTTAAAGAAAGGAACAAATCCATCTATTATTCTATTCAGCACCGTAGCCGCTAAATTAGGAATGCCTTTTCATGCTAGTATTGCTACTGCAAAAGCGGGAGTCGAAGGATTAGTAAAATCGTTAGGTGCCGAGTTAGCTTCAGTAGTGCGGATCAATGCCATTGCTCCAACTATTACTGAAACTTCACTTTCGGCTAATATCTTGAGAAACGATCGCATGAAAGAAAACATGATTGAGCGCCACCCCATGAAAGGGTATTTGAAACCGGAAGAAGTAGCCAATATGGCAAACTTCTTGATTTCGGAAAATGCAAAATCAATTTCAGGTCAAGTGTTCGAGATGGATTACGGAATAGTGACTTTTAAAATATAATAAAACAGAATTTTCTACCAGTAAGAAATTAAGACTAGTACGTTAACGCGCTTACTTATTGTTAATCATCGAATGGTTTAAATAAAAAAATGCTGTAGAACGCATTTAAAAAAAATAAAATAATTAGCCCAATATATAATTGAAATATAGAATACGATGATAAAAGAACTAAAAAGCTACGAGAAAATTGAGCAGTACGACGCGGAAATAACAGCATCACTAGCAGATAATTATAAAATTATAATTGACAATCTAGGTGAAGATGTCACTCGTGAAGGTCTAGAAAAAACTCCTGAAAGAGTAGCAAAAGCCATGCAATATTTAACACATGGTTACGGATTAGATCCTCTAGAAATACTTCAATCGGCTATGTTTACTGAAGACCACAAACAAATGATTGTGGTGAAAGATATTGAAGTGTATTCGATGTGCGAACACCATATGCTTCCATTTTTTGGTAAGGCACATGTAGCCTATATTCCAAATGGAAAGATTGTAGGTTTAAGCAAAATCCCAAGAATTGTGGATGCTTTTGCCAGAAGAATGCAAGTACAAGAACGCTTGACGGACCAAATTAAAGACTGTATTCAAGAGGCATTAAATCCACTTGGGGTTGCCGTTGTAATTGAAGCACAACACATGTGTATGCAAATGCGCGGTATTCAAAAACAAAACTCAGTTACAACAACCTCTTCTTTTACAGGAGCATTTGAAAAAGACAAGACTAGAAAAGAATTTATCAGTTTAATTTCTAATAAATTCAGTTAATTTGGAACTCAAAAAATTTGGTACACTAAAAAAGGCTGAAAAAAAGCCGTAAAATAGTTCGTCATTTGTGACTAAATTATTGCTAAGTTTACAATGTATCGACAAAAAACAAAATCATGAAAATTCTCTTAACAGGCGCAACAGGTTATATTGGAAAGCGACTTCTACCTTTATTGATAGGTGAAGGACACAACGTAATTTGTTGCGTAAGAGACAAAAACAGGTTTAATTGCCCAATTGAATTTCAAGACAAAGTTTCGGTCATTGAAGTGGATTTTCTACAGCAAGATACATTAGCTGCCATTCCAGAACAAATCGATGCTGCTTATTATCTTATTCATTCCATGTCAGGATCTGCTACAAATTTTGATGAATTAGAAAGTATTTCAGCTCGGAATTTTGTGCAACGACTGAATCAAACCCAAGCCAAACAAGTTATTTATTTGAGTGGAATTGTCAACGATAAATCATTATCCAAACATTTATCATCCAGAAAAAAAGTAGAAGAGATTTTAAACACGGGTACTTATGCTACTACAACACTACGAGCTGGAATTATTGTAGGATCAGGAAGTGCATCGTTTGAGATCATTCGGGATTTAGTCAATAAATTGCCCATCATGATTACCCCAAAATGGCTCAATACTAAATGTCAACCTATTGCTATTCCAGATGTTCTAGATTTTTTATCTAAATCATTACTTAATCCAGTAACCTACAATCAAAGTTTTGACATTGGAGGACCTGATATTTTAACGTACAAAGAAATGCTTTTAGGATTTGCAGAAGCAAAAAAATTAAAGCGATGGATTTTTACCGTTCCTGTAATGACGCCAAAATTATCCTCCTACTGGTTGTATTTTGTAACCTCAACTTCCTATAGACTGGCCTCAGCATTAGTCAGCAGCATGAAAGTAGAAGTAGTCTGCAGTGATAACCGAATCAATGAGTTATTGCATGTAACACCAATGACCTACAAACAGGCACTTTCCCGTGCTCTGATAAAAGTAGACGAAGACAAAGTAGCTTCGAGCTGGAAAGACTCCTTAATTAGCGGACGTTTTAGTAGCAATATGTCGGAATATTTAAAAGTTCCAAAAAAGGATTGCTTCATTGACCGTCGCAAAATGGAAATTATAGATCGCGATTTTACTATACAAAGAATTTGGTCCATTGGTGGCGATACCGGTTGGTATTACGGCGATTGGTTGTGGGATTTACGTGGCTTTATTGATAAATTATATGGTGGAGTAGGATCTCGAAGAGGAAGAACGAATAGACATGATATTCATTCTGGGGATGCTTTAGACTTTTGGCGCGTTTTGTATGCCAATAAAGAAGAAGGAAAATTAATCCTATTTGCCGAAATGAAACTGCCTGGTGAAGCTTGGCTAGAATTCAAAATTATCGGAAATACGTTGTATCAAGCAGCGACTTTTAGACCCAGAGGGATTTGGGGAAAATTATACTGGTATTCTGTTTTGCCGTTTCATGGATTTATTTTCGAAGGAATGCTGAAGAAACTAATTAAATAATATTTATAAACATATAAGTCATGTAAGTTAAAAAAAATCAAAGTAGATAATTCTTTTTAAAACATATAAGGAATAGAAACTCAAAAAATTCCGAGTACCTTTTAAAAAAACTTACATGACGTATATGTTAAATAAATTACTTCAGAATTCCGGCTTTGTAAGTGGCAATCGCTCTATCTCTGGCCATAGCGTGCTCTACCAAAGGTTTCCCATATCCTAAATCAAATTCTTTGATCCATTTCCGAATATAGATTCCTTTTTCATCGAACTTTTTCTGTTGAATTTCTGGATTAAAAACACGGAAATAAGGCGCTGCATCACAACCGGTTCCTGCTGCCCATTGCCAGTTTCCAACATTGGCAGACATATCATAATCCAATAATTTTTCAGCAAAATAAGCTTCACCCCATTGCCATTGAATCATCAAATGTTTGATAAGAAAACTCGCAACCACCATGCGAACCCTATTGTGCATGTATCCGGTTTCATTGAGTTGACGCATTCCGGCATCAACCATTGGATAGCCTGTTGTTCCAGAACACCAACGCTTAAAATCTTCCTCATTATTACGCCATTGAATCCCATCATACGCTGCTTTGAAATTTTGGGTAACGACTTTTGGAAAACTGAATAATATTTGCATAAAGAATTCTCTCCAAATCAATTCACTCAAAAAGACATCATTTTTATGAAAAGCCCAATTAACTAATTTTCGCGTACTTACGGTCCCAAAACGCAAATGCGGAGAAAGATAAGAGGTTTTGTCCATAGCTGGAAAATCTCTTATGTCTTGATAATTAGCAACAAAAGTAAGATTGTGCGGTTTGACTTTTATCGTACTTTCTTCAAACCCTATTTGTTCTAGCGTGGGAAAAGCAAAACGATTTCTGTGAAAGTTAGAAAAATGCGCTGCGGTATCGTATTCTTGAACCGGAGCCATTGATTTGTATTTTTCCAGCCACTTATTTTTAAAAGGCGTGTAAACTGTATAAGGCAATCCGTCCGCTTTTGTGATTTCTTTTTCTTCGAAAATGACTTGGTCTTTAAAAGAATAAGCAATGGTTTTATTGGTTTCTAAAAGTTCACAAATTACGGTGTCACGTTGTATCGCATACGGTTCATAATCTTTATTGAAGAAAACTTCCTTGACCTCAAACTCTTCAATAAGCGCTTTCCAAACATCAATAGTTTTTCCTTTTTTTACTAAAAGTGAACTACCAATTTCTTGTAATTGTATATTTATTTTCGAAAGTGATTCATGGATAAAACCTACACGAGCATCATTTTTTGGTAAACTGTCTAAAATGGCATCATCAAAAATAAATAAAGGAATCACTGGAAATTTAGACTGCAGCGCTTGATATAAGCCTACGTTATCCTCCAGACGCAAGTCGCGTCTAAACCAAAAAACAGAAACTTCTTGCTTGCTCATTATTTTGAATTAAACATTTCATCCACTTTAGTAACACGGTATTCGAAAATGGATTTCAATTTATTTTTAACGACCAATGTGTTCATGATTCGGCCTAAAAAGCCAAGTGGCAATCCGTAATGTACCACATCTGTCATTTTGGTTCCGGTGGGAGTGGCTTCAAAGAAATGCTTATGGTGCCAAAAACTGTAGGGACCAAATTTTTGCTCGTCTATGAAATAACTATTTTCCTTTACTTGAGTAATTAGCGTCATCCAAGATAAAGTTATTCCAAAAAGTGGGGTTACTTTATACTGAATGATTTGTCTAGGATACATCGATTTTTGATCAAAATCCGTGATTTGAAAACCCATTCCTTCTGGTGTAATTTTTTGAAGATTTTTTGGATTTGAAAAAAAAGCCCAGCATTCTTCAACAGTTGCATTTACGTGTTGCACTGTTTCTTGTTTGTATATTTTCATGATTGGTGTTTTAGAGATAATTTGTTTCTAGCAATAGGCCTGCGTGAGGGACAGCAGTGGAGCTCTTTATTATACAGCCTGTCAAAGCAGTATAAAAAAAGCGGGAACGGATTGCCCGACCCCGCTGTAACGCTAGTGAAAGTGGGGTCACGCCCCAATTAAACTTAAATTTTATAATATTTAAAAGGTACAAATAACATTCCGAAACATTCTCCGTGGGCTTTACCCAAATGTTTGTGGTGTACTTTGTGTGCTTTACGCAAGCCGATTAAATACTTATTATTCGTGTGTTTGAACCACTTGAAACGTTGGTGAATTAATACATCGTGAATCATGAAATAGCAGAAGCCATAAAACATAATTCCTAGCCCGATGAAGAATTTATAATTCAATCCCCCTTCGACTCCATAATAAAAAAGCGCAATACTCGGCGCTGCAAAAATCACAAAAAAGATATCATTTCGTTCGAAAATATTTGCGTATTTAGGTTGGTGGTGATCGGCATGGAAATACCACATAGAGCCGTGCATTACGTATTTATGAGTGCACCAAGTAACACATTCCATTATTAAAAAAGTTCCTAGAAAAATCAAAAAAAATATCATTTTATTCTATATTTAAGTATAACAATCCTTTAAAATAAGTTGCAAATTAAACTAACTTTAATTTATAAGAAACAAAAGACTTAGCTAATAAGCCCGCTTTTGTGTAATTAGAAACTCGGATTCTGGCATTTCCTATTTCGTGGCAAGGCGTGTTTTCTAACTTTTTTAATAGTTTTTTGTAGTACACAAAAGCGGTGTACACGCCAAACTTAGCTTCGATAGGAAGTTTTACAATTCCTTCATAAGCGACTCTGAAATCTTCTTCGATTTCATTGATGATTGCGGTTTTTGCATTTTCATCGAATGAATTCAAATCGACACCTGGAAAATAATTACGGTTCAAAACCAAATTATCATCCTTTAAATCACGAAGGAAATTCACTTTCTGGAACGCAGAACCCAATCGCATGGCTTCATCTTTCAGTTGCTCATAACGTTTATTATCACCCGCTACAAAAACCTTAAGACACATTAAACCAACTACATCCGCAGAGCCATAAATATACGCATCATACTCGGCTTTACTATGATAATCCGATTTTATCAAATCCAATTTCATGCTCTTTAAAAAAGCTTGAATCAAATCATCAGTGATATTATATTCTTTCACTGTTTGTTGAAATGAATTCAGGATTGGATTTAAACTAATTCCTCTATCAAACGCTCGGTAATAATCCTCTTCAAACTCTGTAATTAAACTCTCTTTATCGAAACCATGGAAGCTATCCACAATTTCATCCGCAAAACGAACAAAACCATAGATGCTATAAATGGCATCTCTAATACTTGGTGACAACATATACACCGCCAGAGAAAAAGAGGTACTATAGCTTTTTGTAACTAACTTGCTACACTTAAAAGACACATCATCAAATAATTCCTTCATACTATTGTTATGAAAATTGCTTATTAATTAATTCCGACACTAATTTTCCAGAAATTAATGCTGGAGGAACTCCGGGTCCAGGAACGGTCAATTGACCAGTAAAATATAAATTCTTAACCTTTTTGCTCTTTAGCTTTGGTCTTAAAAATGCAGTTTGTAATAAAGTGTTTGCCATGCCATAAGCATTCCCTTTGTACGAATTATATTCAGACACAAAATCATTTTTACAAAACGATTCCTTAAATATAATATTATTTTTTACGCTTTGCTGTGTTAAAGTTTCAAAACGATCTATTATTTTATCAAAATATTCTTCTCGTAATGCTTCAGTATCATTGATTCCAGGAGCTAAAGGCACTAGAAAAAAACCAGATTCCATACCTTCAGGAGCGGCAGTTTTATCTGTCAATGAAGGGAAGTTCGCATAAAACAAAGGTTCTTTTGGCCATTGCGGTTCATCGTAAATATCTTTGGCATGTTGATAAAAATCAACATCAAAAAACAAAGCGTGATGCGAAATATTTTCTATTTTCTTGTCAAAACCTACATAAAATAATAATGAAGAAGGGGCAAAAACGCGGCTATCCCAATATTTTTCAGAATATGCTCTATGTTCTTGATCCAATAACGTCTCCGTGTGATGGTAATCAGCACCGCTTAATATCAAATCTGATTTTACAATTGCGCCATTGACTTGAATGGCTACAGCGGTTTTATTTTCAACAATTATCTTTTCAATATTGGCATTGGTTTCAAAGGTAACACCCAATTCTAGCGCTAAACTTTCCATAGCGCGCACTAAATCAAACATTCCTGTTTTTGGGTGCCAAGTTCCAAGACCAAAGTCGGCATAATTCATAAAACTATAAAACGACGGGGTGTCAGAAGGTTTAGCTCCAAGAAACAATACGGGAAATTCCAGAATTTGAATCAGTCTTTCATTTTTGAATTTTTTTCGAACATCTCTACTAATGTTACTAAAAAATTCCCCTACTTTCAAAGCTGTTTTTGGTGTAATTAGTTCTAGTGGCGAAACGCCTGGACGGTACACTAAATCTTTGATAGCAATATCATAATTACTTTTGGCCCGAGCCATAAAATCTTGTAATAAAGCACCGCTCCCTTTTTCGATGGCTTCAAAGGCTGCAATAATCTCCGTTAAATTGTCTGCGATAGTTATAAAATCATCTATTCCGTAATACACTCGGTATGCAGGAGATAATTTTATGAGTTCATAATAATCTGTTGTTTTCTTGTCAAAATCAGCAAAAAAACGATCAAATACATCGGGCATCCAGTACCAACTCGGACCCATATCAAACGTAAAACCCTCTTTTTTTAGTTGTCTCGCTCTGCCTCCTATTGTTGCATTCTTCTCATAGACAGTAACATTGTGACCACTCTTTGCTAAATAACAAGATGCTGCCAAAGCTGAGAATCCAGAACCTATTATTGTAATCTTTTTTATTTTTTCCATTTGTTTAGCAAATATACTAATTGTTTAAACAAAACAATTATATCCAATCAACTAATTCAGTGATTGAATTAAAAGTTGTGATTCGTTCCGGCAGTTCTTCTTTTTTTATAAACTCAACCATGCGTCCAATGTACCATAATTCAGTGGTTTCATCTAATAATTCCTCAGACATTTTTTGAAGGTATCCATCCAGCATATCGCGCTCTGGCTGCACGGTTAGATACGAGACAAAAATTATAGAATCAAAATGATTTTTTAAATCCTTTAGATTTTCAATTGGCATACTTTCCCCTAAATAAATGGTTTTATAACCATGTAACAAAATCTCATAATTCAGGTACATAAGACCTAATTCGTGAATTTCATTCATAGGAAGAGACAAAACGAAGACTTTATCAAGTTTTGTTTGTTTTAAAATTTGAAGCTTTTCCGTATTAATTAATAGCTTTTGTTTAATTAAGTAGCTAATAAAATGTTCATGCGCTGGTGTTATTGTATCTGATTGCCACAGTAACCCTAATTCATTCATTAAGGGTATAAAAACTTGATGAAAAATTTCCTTAAAAGACTTTTCGGCTATTAACCAATTGTAGGTATTGAAGAAAAGCTCTTGATCAAAGTTCATCATTGCCATTTTAAACTCACTAATAGCGTGACTTTTGGCTGTTTTACTCGAAATAATTTCGCGTACTAAAGACGGTATTTTATCTTGAGGATAGGTTGCTATTTTTGATATTTTGTAGCCATAATCATGTAATAGCGTAATATTTAAAAGTTTTTGTAAGCTAGCCAAATCGTACAAACGAATGTTAGTATCCGTGCGCATGGGCTGCAGAATATCATATCGTTTCTCCCATATTCGTATTGTATGCGCTTTTATACCTGAAAGGTTTTCAAGATCTTTAATACTGAATACATTTTTTACATTGTTCATCGTTTCTTGGAATTTAATAAACAAATGTAAAATAAATTTAATTATAAACTCGTATCATCGTACTTAAACTTTTGTCCTACATGAAATATTTTTACAAATGCTTGTAAGAGATGACTTTTAAATATAATGACTTCACAACCTTTAAATGGTGCTTAATTAGAAAATACCAACTAATTTTCTCTTTTATTACCAGCAAGCAAGCACGTTACTTTGACCTCCAATTTAACCAAAACAAATTTTTTATTTTATAAATTATTAATTAACAACTGTTTAACTTCAATTCAAAAGCGATTCACAATTAAAACATGCCATCCTAAAAAAATATTTTATGATACAACTCATTTTAGGAAATCCACCAAAAAATAGTACCTAAAAAAAGTGGCAATCGGATTTTCGAAACTTTTAATAAAAAAAAACAGATAAGTAAAAGCCTATACTTTTACTTATCTGTTCTCAAAAATATTTAATACTCGTTTTTAATTTATTTTTTTATAACTTTTTTACTGGTAAAACCGTCTTCATTGTACACCCTTATAAAATAAACACCTTGAGAGTAGGCACTCAAATCCAGATTGAGATTTTCTGAACTTGTTTTAATTTCTTGCATTAAAGCACCTAAAATACTGTATATTTTAACTCCAGTCATAGGTTTATCAGCCTGAATGGTTACGCTATTTGAAACAGGATTAGGATAGATCATGAATGCTGATGAAGCTAGAAATGATTGATTAGATAAAGCATCGCTAGTTGAAGCGACCCAGCTTGAAGCTAAGTTATTGTCTAATGTCGTGCTAATTAAGTCCAGATAGCTACCGCCACCGTCAGGTGTGGTTGGCCAAGGTGCTGAATCAAAATATTCTACGGAATCAATTATATTTCCATCTGCATCAGCCAGAACAATTTTTTGTGATTTATTAGATAGATTTCTTGTGAACTGACCAAAAGGAACTGCACCATATTTACTTTGAAAAGTAGCCGTATTGCTTGTTAAAAAAATGGTTTCATTTGCTCCAATAGTTGAATTGTAAGGAAACTGAAAGGTGAGTCCTAACTGTCTAAAATATGCACCAGAAAGATTGACAGATCGATCACTTATATTCTTTAAGGCTACAAATTCTAAATCATTACTGACTAGAAAACCTGTTGACGTTTTCGGATTGTAGTTAATTTTAGTAATTACTATCGGCGGCAAGGTAACATTGGCACAATTTGAAAATGAGCCTATATTATTTGTGATCCAAGTCGTTCTATCGTTAATAAAGGTTTTAATTCTATTTACATCCGTAACATGATCGTTTATAGCTCCCCATCTTTGACTCTCACGAGGAATAGCTTCACTTATGTAGCTGAAAGCAGTATCAACATAGGCAATCAGAACGTCTTTATTCAAAGGCTGACAAGACGCTTTTACTTCGTTCCAACGTTTAGCAAGCTGACAACTGAATTCTCCGTTGTCAAATAAGTAACTCCAGAAAGGGGGCCCAATTCTATTTCCGTTATTAAATTGCCATTTATCGACATGGATACTGTTTGTAAAAGTACTTCCAAAACTTTGATTGAAATCCCATACTGGTCCTGCCCGTAGTTTTCCTTGACGGCCTTTATGAAAAAACGTACTAGACTGATACACATCTGCATTAGAAGCCAACTCATTGACCAACATAAAATCAACGAAAGAAGGGACATCAATAATAGTTCGATATCCGTCTATTAAGTCATCATCATAAGCATGGTCTTGCAGTCTATTGAATTCTGCTTCAATATATTGTGTTTGCTCTGGTGTTGCATTTTCAGGCTTAGGCAAATCATGAACAAATTTAGTTTCATCCATCCAGAAAGCGACAGGATCTCCACCAGTTGTTTTATCCGCTTTTGTGATATATCCTCCCGTTATATTTGGCAAAGTATTGTCCGTAACTTCAATTTTCAGCACGTTAACCCTATTCTCATTGGATTTAATTTTTTCCTAAAAAACATAAAGCCCTTTGTAGTCCCCGTTGATAACGACTTCACAAAATTCTGTCTTAGAGGCATAATTCCCCATTTGTCTTGACATATAGTAGCATAAATAATCCCTAACTAAGAAAGGATCAAAACCTAACCCATTCAATATCCAATCGTTCTCACTTGGCATCCCAAAAATACTCACGTTATTTTTAGACGTATTATCCGACTTCAAAGTAGTTAAACTATATTGTTTTTTGGGTAGCGTTTGAGTAGAGGAACCTCTTATTTCGATGCCAATACGACCGCTATAATTTAAAAATGAAGTCGTATTTTGATCCGTAAGGAATTTTCTAGTACCATCTGGTCTTTTGATAATTTTCATAGTTGCCAAAATTTTTGGATCATCCAGAATTTCAAGAGGCAAATTAGTAGTGGGGTCATTATCTGTCGCAATAATGACAATAGGTAGATTACTATCAGTAAAAGTTTGAGCCATCACAGAATTAGAAGTAATCAATACAATCAACAAAATGATTGTTGAAATTGCATGCAGCCGAGTAATGTACAATTTTTTCATACTATTATTTCTTGTTAAATTAAAATATAAATTTAATAAAAAATGTAATACAAAACACTGATAATCAATTATTTATGAAAATTATTGACTACTAAAATTAAATTAATATTTCTGATATTCGGATTTGACTTCAAGTGCCTTTAGAAAGGTTGTTTTCACTACAAAACAAGTAAGTATGAATCTCAATTTTAGATTTTGAGAATAATAGTTGGATAGGAATAGGTAAACTTTTAACTGACCTATTTTGATTTACCATAAAATACAAACACTACACGCGCTACAATAATATAGCTAATAAACTACGTGGTCCCCATTTATAAACTAAATATAACTGTTTTTACAAGACTATAAATATAAGCTATATGATTGAAAATCAGTATATTTACATACTTAATTATTTTTAATTTTTTAAAAATATACTTATGGAAAACGAACTATTTAAAGACAGATTAGAAGCGGGTCTACTACTCTCCCAGAAATTAAATAAATACAAACATACAAATACCATAATCCTTGCCGTTCCTAGAGGAGGAGTCCCCGTGGGAAACAGCCTTGCAAAAAACTTGCATCTTCCCTTAGATATTATACTCTCAAAAAAGATTGGGCATCCCTACAATAAAGAATTTGCAATTGGTGCAGTTTCCCAAGATTCAATCATTATCGACCATGATGACAAAATTCCTCAAAAATACATTGATGCTGAAATCATCAGACTCCAAGAGTTCCTACGAGGAAAATATGAATATTATAGAGGCGCTCAACAACCACTGGACATTGAGAACAAAAATATAATTTTGGTAGATGACGGGATTGCTACCGGAAATACATTATTAGCCAGTATTGCGATGCTGCGAAAAAAAATCCAGCAAAATTAATTGTTGCCGTTCCCGTTTTGCCCTATGAAATGGTACCGGTCTTTAAAAAAAATGCAGATGAATTGGTTTATATAATCGCTTCCAATGATTTTTCAGGAGTTGGCAGTTTTTATGAACTGTTCAATCAAGTAGAAGATGAGGAAGTAATCCAAATATTGAGCACAGGCACTCCAACTGTATAATGCAAGCTAACGGTCGTGAATAGTACTCAATAGAAAACACCACCATTATGCTAAACAGGAACGCTGAAAGGAGGGGTACTTTTCTACCCAAAATACGACAGAATTTTTATTTTAAACCATTATTTGGCGACAGCCGATGAAGTAGCAACCAAAAAACCATAGCAGCACCGATACGATAAAACAGAAGATTTGATAGCAGACTTAACAGCCAGAGTGATCTATTATTTGCCTGTTAGCCAAATGAGTACAACCATAAATACAAAGGACTTCTACATTTTTTTATATTTGACAGTATGAAATATCCATGATTTAGCAAACGCAAACACCGATGAGTTTTTCGTAACTTAGATGTCCTAAAAAACGACATTATGAAAACAGTTGAATTCG
>NZ_JADOVC010000022.1:0-61510 GCF_015751645.1 Flavobacterium sp. CG_9.1 | reverse complement strand
ATACTAAATCCAACCAATTGCGATACTGCAACGGTTACTGTTACTGTTTCTGCTCCTGCTATTGTCGCTAATGATGATGCTGGAACTACTATAAACGGTACCAACGGTGGAACGGCTTTCACTAATGTTTTGGTTAACGATACTTTAAACGGAGTGCCTGTTTTAGCTTCACAAGTGGTCTTGACTACATTTTCATCTTCAAATACTGGTGTTACACTTTCTGGTACTGATGTAGTAGTTGCTCCGGGTACGCCTGCTGGTTCTTATACTTTGGTTTACCAAATCTGTGAAATACTAAATCCAACCAATTGCGATACTGCAACGGTTACTGTTACTGTTTCGGCTCCTGCTATTGTCGCTAATGATGATGCTGGAACTACTATAAACGGTGCCAACGGTGGAACGGCTTTCACTAATGTTTTGGTTAACGATACTTTAAATGGAGTGCCTGTTTTACCTTCACAAGTCAATACGACTTTTGTTTCATCTTCAAATACTGGTGTTACACTTTCTGGTACTGATGTAGTAGTAGCTCCAGGTACGCCTGCTGGTTCTTATACTTTGGTTTACCAAATCTGTGAAATCCTAAATCCAACCAATTGCGATACTGCAACGGTTACTGTTACTGTTTCGGCTCCTGCTATTGTTGCTAATGATGATGCTGGAACAACTGTAAATGGTGCCAACGGTGGAACAGCTTTCACTAATGTTTTGGTTAACGATACTTTAAATGGAGTGCCTGTTTTAGCTTCACAAGTCAATACGACTTTTGTTTCATCTTCAAATACTGGTGTTACACTTTCTGGTACTGATGTAGTTGTAGCTCCAGGTACGCCTGCTGGTTCTTATACTTTGGTTTACCAAATCTGTGAAATCCTAAATCCAACCAATTGTGATACTGCAACGGTTACTGTTACTGTTTCTGCTCCTGCTATTGTCGCTAATGATGATGCTGGAACAACTGTAAACGGTGCCAACGGTGGAACGGCTTTCACTAATGTTTTGGTTAACGATACTTTAAATGGAGTGCCTGTTTTGGCTTCACAAGTCAATACGACTTTTGTTTCATCTTCAAATACTGGTGTTACACTTTCTGGTACTGATGTAGTAGTAGCTCCAGGTACGCCTGCTGGTTCTTATACTTTGGTTTACCAAATCTGTGAAATCCTAAATCCAACCAATTGCGATACTGCAACGGTTACTGTTACTGTTTCGGCTCCTGCTATTGTCGCTAATGATGATGCTGGAACAACTGTAAATGGTGCCAACGGTGGAACAGCTTTCACTAATGTTTTGGTTAACGATACTTTAAATGGAGTGCCTGTTTTAGCTTCACAAGTTTCTACGACTTATGTTTCATCTTCAAATACTGGTGTTACACTTTCTGGTACTGATGTAGTTGTAGCTCCAGGTACGCCTGCGGGTTCTTATACTTTGGTTTACCAAATCTGTGAAATACTAAATCCAACAAATTGCGATACTGCAACGGTTACTGTTACTGTTTCTGCTCCTGCTATTGTCGCTAATGATGATATTTTTTCAATCGAAAATTGTACATCGTCTGGATTGATAGGAAATATATTGGTAAACGATTCACTTAATGGATCCTCAGTACTAGCTTCTGCCGTTAATATCTCTTTGGTTTCTGGACAAAATTCAAATATTCAAGTAGATATCATTGGAAACATTACTACATTAAATGGAGCGATTCCTGGAACTTATGTTTTAACTTATAAAATATGTGGGAAGTTAAATCCAGAAAACTGTGATACTGCAACAATAACAATAACAATTAAAGATAGTACTGCACCGGTAATAGCTCAATTACCAATACCTTCAAGTATAAGTTGTAGCACTACTCCAAATTTCACTCAAGCAACAGCAACTGACACTTGTAGTACTGTGAAATTAACATTTGTTGACGTGACGATTCAAGGTAGTTGTATTGGATCTTACACTATAACTAGAACTTGGACAGCTACAGATTTGGCAGGAAATATGAGCACTGCTTCTCAAATCATCAGTGTCCAAGATAACGTTGGTCCTACGACAACAACTACATTTGAAGCAAACATAAATGTAACATGTGATGCTATTCCTTTAAAACCAGAGCTAGTTTTTGTCGACAATTGTTCAACAGTTTCTCCAGCAGTATTTACAGAAACAATCACTAATAGTTCCCTAACCTCGTATACAATTACTAGAGAGTGGTCTGTTTCTGATTCTTGTGGTAACGTTTCTAAATTTATACAAACGGTAAATGTATCAATAGCAAATAGCGGTTTAGCAATTGCAAGCTCTGCTTGTAGTGGTGACTCGTCTACAATTAACATCTTTAACTTATTATCAGAAGGAACGCCAACGAATGGAACCTGGATAGATGTTGATAATACCGGTGCATTACAAGGAAACATCTTATCTCCTTTTGGATTAAGTTTAGGTAACAAGGTCTTCGAATATAGAATTAATAATGAAACCTGTCCAAGAAGCCTACTTTTGACAATAAATATAAATGATGATTGTATTGTTTTAGGTTGTGGTGACATAAAAGTTCATAATGCATTCTCTCCTAATGGAGATGGCATAAACGAAGTTTTTGTTATCGATAATATTGATGATGTGACTTGCTACCCTGAAAATACAGTTGAAATATATAACCGCTGGGGTGTATTAGTTTTTGAAACTAAAAACTATAATAATCAGACTAACAATTTTGAAGGTATTTCACGTGGAAGAACTACTGTTAATCAATCTTCTGGTTTGCCAACTGGAACCTATTTTTACATATTGAATTACAGTACTATTGATGGAAATGGTAAAGTAGAAATCAAAAAATTAGACGGGTATTTATATCTTAGCAAATAATATTTAATTACTTTTAAATCCTGAGGATCTTAAATTGTCCTCAGGATTCAAAAAAATGAACCAGCCCTATTCTTTAATATAAATAGCATTGAACTTACTCAAAATAGATCTCTTTTGTCTAATAAAAGAAAAAGTTCAATCAAAATAAAAAAATCTACTATGAGAACAAAAATATTATTAATCTTTTTGATGTTTACAGCTTTTGTGGGTTTTGCACAACAAGATGCTCAATATACACAATACATGTATAACACCATCAATATCAATCCAGCCTACGCTGGTTCTAGAGGTGCAATGAGTATTTTTGCGATGCATCGAACGCAGTGGGTAGGATTAGACGGTGCTCCAGTAACAAATGTAGCTTCGATTAATACCCCCTTAAACAATAATAATCTAGGACTAGGAATTTCATTTATTAATGATAGGATTGGGCCTACTAATGAAAATACTATTTCTGCTGATTTTTCGTATACCATTCCAATGTCGGAAACCTTAAAACTTTCTTTTGGTATAAAAGCTACAGCTAATTTATTCAATTTAGACATCTCAAAATTGGATCCATCTCAACCGGATCCATCAATACAAAATATAGATAATGAATTTTCTCCTAATATCGGTGCTGGTTTATACTTGCATTCTGATAAAGGTTACGTGGGTATTTCTATTCCAAATTTTATTGAATCAGATCGTTACGATGATAATGAAGTTGCGATATTTAAAGAAAAAATTAATTACTACTTAATCGGTGGTTACGTTTTAGATCTTAACAGTACCGTAAAATTTAAACCAGCTGTACTAACTAAGATGGTTATTGGTGCACCCTTGCAAGTTGATGTATCTGGTAACTTCATGTTTAGTGAAAAATTCGTAGTTGGAGTTGCCTATAGATGGAGTGCTGCTTTAAGTGCCATGGTAGGTTTCCAAGTATCTGATGGAATGTATATCGGTTATGGTTATGATCGTGAAACAACTAGATTGAACAACTATAATTCTGGTTCACATGAAATATTTTTGCGATATGAAATATTTAAAAATAATGGTAAAATTATAACTCCTCGATTCTTCTAGAAAGTGAATAGCATGAAAAAAAACACATTCTTTTGCATCATACTAATTAGTCTAGTTTATTTTAAAGGAAATGCTCAAGATTCCAAATTATTTATAACTGAAAAAACAAGTGACAAATATGTCTACGTAGATGTAATCAAAACCTATGAAAGGATTGCTGAAAAAGGATATAAGTCAGCTGATCTATTTAAAAAAATTGGAGATTCTTATTACTTAAATGCAGACTTTGGTAACGCTGCTAAATGGTATTGTGAATTATTTGCCATGGGTATTAATTTAGAACCTGAATATTATCACCAATATTCTAAATCTTTAGCATTTATTGGTCAAAATGATATTGCACATGAAATATTGGAAAAATTAAAACAAAAATCAAGGCTATTACACGAGAAAAAAAATCGGAAATAACGACAAAATCATAACGCCAAAATTCTTTTAAAAACAATTATTATGAAAAATAATATACTCCTCTATATAACCTTATTAACCGCTTTTTCATTTAGTGCACACTGCCAGCAAGGAAAGGTTGCAGCTGCTGATAAAAAGTACGACAACTATGCTTATATAGATGCCATAAAAACTTATGAAAAAGTTGCTCAAAAAGGATACAAATCGGCAGACATGTTTAAAAAATTAGGCAACTCCTACTATTTTAATGCAGAATTGGAACAAGCTGCAAAATGGTATGGCGAATTATTTGCCATGAATACTTCAGACTTAGAACCAGAATATTATTTTCGTTATGCGCAGTCTTTGAGATCAATTGGCCAAAATGAAAAAGCAAATGAACTTTTAGAGTTGTTCAACAAAAAAGCCGGAAACGACAGCCGAGGAAAACTTTTTTTGGAAAACGAAAATTATCTAGATGCCATTAAAGCTAATTCCGGAAGATATACTATTGAAGATGCTGGAATAAACTCTATCTACTCTGATTATGGTACTGCATTGTATTCCAATGAAATTGTTTTTGCATCAGCTAGGGATACTGGAAGTCTTGGACAAAGAAAACACAAATGGACTAATCAATATTTTACAAATTTATATGCCTCTACTTTAGGAGAAAATATGACTCCCTCTGATCCTCATAAATTTGATTCCAATATCAACTCTAAATTCCACGAATCTACTCCTACTTTTACAAATGATGGGAAAACAATGTACTTCACCAGAAATAATTTTATAAATGGAAAGAAAGGAAAAGATACTAATCAAATTACTTTAATAAAAATATACAAAGCTACTTTAGAAAATGATAAATGGACTGAAATAACGGAGCTTCCATTTAACAGTGATAATTATAGTACAGCGCACCCAACATTAAGTCCAGACGGTAGGATGCTCTATTTTGCTTCTGATATGCCTGGAACCTTGGGTCTATCTGATTTATTTAAAGTTCAAATAAATAATGATGGAAGTTATGGAATACCCGAAAACTTAGGCAAAACTATTAATACCGAAGGAAGAGAAACTTTTCCGTTTGTAAATGATGAAAACGAAATCTATTTTGCATCAGATGGACATCCCGGCTTAGGAGGTTTAGATGTTTTTGTTTCTACAATTAATCCAAACGGTTCTTTTAGCAAAGTACAGAATGTAGGCTCTGATATTAATTCTCCCAAAGACGATTTTGCTTATTTAATAGATACAAAATCTAGAAGAGGCTTTTTTACTTCAAACCGGGATGGTGGTATGGGATATGATGACATTTATAAATTTTTAGAACTAAAAAAAATTACATGTAAACAATTATTATACGGCGAAATTACCAACATCGATACTGCAGAGTTGCTTCCTAACACTAAAATAACGTTGCTTGACAATCAATTTAATAGCATCAGCACCACCGTTTCAGATGATAAAGGTGCTTATTCATTTGCTGTTGAATGCGGTAAAAAATATTACGTAAGAGCTCAAAAACCAGAATATACCGTAAAAGAAGTATCGATAACGATTGCAGACGAAAATGGAAAAACATATCTACCAATCGCGCTAGAGAATGCTGTTTGTAAAGTTACTATTGGTGATGATCTTGGTAAATGTTTTAACATAAAAATGATTTATTTTGATTTAGACAAATCTAATATTCGAAAAGAAGCCGCTTTAGATTTGGAAAAAATACTAGATGTTCTAAACCAAAATCCAACGATGACATTGGATATTCGCTCTCATACTGACAGCCGCGCCTCGTTTAAATACAATGAAGCTTTATCAGATAGAAGAGCTAAATCAACTATTAAGTGGTTAGTTAAAAATGGAGTAAATGAGAATAGATTGAGTGGCAAAGGATATGGTGAGACTCAATTAGTAAATAAATGTACCGATGGAGTATCATGTACAGAAGAAGAACATCAGCTAAACAGAAGAAGTGAATTTATTATCACTGCCCTGTAAAATAAATCCCTAAGTAAATGCAATAGGCTGTCCCATAAAGACAGTCTATTTTTATTTCAATTATTTTCCTCATCTATTTTCTCCGCGTAATAAAAATAACTCCTAGGGATATAAATGATATAATTTATGGAATCAAAAGATATTACATTTGAGCATATCATTTGTCAATTATCTCCTTTGTAGACTAGTAAATAGCTATGTCTAAAATTTTAGTAGTATAAAAATTTTGTAAATGATAAATCAAGCCGAGATAAGTAGGAATATAAAAACTACGAATAATTACAAAAAAAATATAAAGAATAAGATACCTTACATTCCTAAATGAAAAATAATTATAATTTAAAACACATCTAAAGAAAAATCATTAACAGTTAATATCTTAAATTAACACTGATTTTTTCTAAACTGTTTTTAAAATATAAATGGCTGTCTTTTGGGGGGAAGACCGCCACTTAAATATAAAAAACTCAACTTAAATTTTTGCAAAGATATTTGTATAATACTTTCTACCATTTACTGGATTTTCTTTTATTGCAATTCCAAAATGGGTAAAGTTACCTTCTATATTTTCTTTATGACCAGGACTTGCTAACCACGCATTCAAAACTGCCTGTGGTGTATTAAAGTTATAAGCTATATTTTCACTTACAGATTTGGCTCCTAAAATCTTCATAATGTTTTCAGAACGCGCAGCAAAATCATTATGATTAACTACATTGTTTGCGATCATGTAATTATCATGCTCTTCAGATTTATAAGACATGTGATTGATTTTCTCCAAGCGATTCAAACCTTTACTAACTCTGTGGGCATTTATTAAATCCATAGTCTCTAACTCAATGGAATTGTATGAGTATGCAACTACTTTTTGAACGGTTGCGTCAGCGGTTTCAATTTCAGAACTGTCTGAGGAACAGGAATTCATAGTGCATATCACAGCAGCGAGCAATAATGCACGAAGTAATTTTATTTTCATAACTTTGGTAGGTTAGGTTTAAAGTAGATTGTGGGGCAAACAACTTTAATATATAATACTATGTTTTTTATTTCTTACTCAAACATACATCTTTTACCGTTTAAATACCTAAAAAAATCGATGAACTACATCATAAAAATAATTAAATATATATAATTCTTACATTAAGGAGAAAGACGGTCTATTTTCCAAGAATAATCTTGTTGGCTAGAATACCGAATTCTATCATGTAATCTATTAGGTCTTCCTTGCCAAAATTCTACCTCTAAAGGAGTTACAAGAAATCCGCCCCAATGCTTTGGTCTTGGAATAACCATACTCTCAAAATCTTTTTCTAATTGTTTCAAGTTTTGTTCTAAATAGTCTCTGGAAGGAACCACTTCACTTTGATTGGACACAATTGCTCCTAATTTACTCCCCTCAGGTCGCGATTCAAAATAAAGATCTGATATGTCTTCTGCAGTTCGTTTAGCGATCCCTTTAATGATTACTTGACGTTCTAGGGTATGCCAAAAAAAAGAGAGGCATACGTTTGGATTTTCTGTAATAGCCTTCCCCTTTTCTGAATTGTAATTGGTATAAAAAACAAAACCCTCTTCATTAAACTTTTTTAACAAAACAACTCTAGACTTTGGAAATCCATCTAAGCCAATTGTCGCTACGGTCATTGCATTTACTTCACTATCACCTCCAAAGTCCTCTACTTCGTGAAACCATCTGTTAAACAAATTGATTGGATCTTCGGGGATAGAAGCTTCTAATAGCTCGCTCTTATCGTACGATTTTCTGTAATTACTTAAGTCGTTCATATATTTTTAATTTAAAAATGTTCATTTCTAGACTGATTTGCGTAGTGTCATTCAAAATTCCCTAAACCAATTTTCTCGTGCCGTTCAATTATTTATTTAAAACTCAAAGCTTTTCCCATCATCGGCTAAAAGCACCTCTGAAAAAACGGTTTCGGCTTCGTCTTTAAACAATTCAATTTTTTCATAACGTGTTGAATAGTGGCCCAAGATCAATTGTCCTACATTAGCCTTCAGAGCAATGGTTGCTGCCTCTTTAGCGGTACAATGTAATGTCTTTTTAGCCAGATTTTCCTCAGACTGCAGGAAGGTAGATTCATGGTACAATACAGTACTCTTGGCTATAATAGGAATAATAGCTTCATGGTAAACGGTATCAGAACAAAAAGCATAACTCTTAGTTGGAATAGGATCAAAAGTCAATTTGTCATTTTCAATAACTCTCCCATCTTCTAGTGTGATATCTTTACCATTTTTGATTTTTTGATAATAGCAACTATTAATTTCATAATTCTGGACTGCATCTAAATTCAGTTTTCTCTCCCCTATTTTTTCTTGGAACAAAAAACCATTTGTGTACACTCGATGTTTTAATGGGATGGTTTGCACCCTAACCTTCTCATCCTCATAAACAATCTCGCTTTCCAGCGATTCCAGTTCATGAAAAAACAAACCATAATTTGTCCAAGAATTAGACAATCGCAATTGCAATTTAATAATTTCTTTAATTCCTTTTGGTCCATAAATATGCAAATCGGTAGTTCTGTTCAACAAAGTAAATGTGGATACTAAACCGACTAATCCAAAAAAATGATCCCCATGCAAATGAGAAATGAAGATATGATTAATCTTCGAAAACCTGATTTTATTCTTGCGCAATTGCACTTGCGTTCCTTCTCCGCAATCGATTAAAAAAAGTCTGTTTTTTATTTCTAAAATCTGGGAGGTGGGATTGGTAAAAGTTCGTGGTGTAGCTGCATAGCAACCAAGTATTGTTAGTTTCAATTTTTTAATTTCATGTTAGAAGTTACGATAGAATTAAAAATGGAACATTCATAATTCGCTATGTAAAAATTAATTACAAAATAATATCCTTTTTTTCCTTGTTATATTTTTTAATTTGTAGCCCTTGAGAAATTGCTAATAATAAGTTTGCACCTACTCCCCATTTGCTGTATGAATCGTCAGTAGTAAAAACTTTATAGAGATTGAGACCCATTAAAATTATAAAACATGCGAATAGAATAATGCTTAAAAGATGTGCGTCTTTTTTGTTTTTGTAAAAATCCATAAGATATTTGTTAAAACCCTAAATCTCTTTCAATCTCTTCCATTTCTATAATATCGTGCGCCTCTAATAAGGAAGGCACCACGGTTAGTTTAGCAGGCACGGCATTATAATCAAAATCAGAAGTAATTATGACAAAAGATTTTTTTGCTTTTTTATGTTGTTTCGATAAAGGCATAAATTGCTTAATATCATTGGTAGATAAATCTTTATGTAACAAAAGATCAATCATTATGTTGTGTTTTTCGAATGTTTTATACTGGTGCGTAACCTTCATAAGAAAAGACATAAAATCCCCTTGTGTATCTCTAATCGTTACGGTATGTCCTTTTTGATCTACTTTCATTTTTACTATATTTATGAAACTACCCAGCGGTATTTTCGATTACAAGTAGCTAATTTACAAAGTTTCACCTAAAACTACTGAATTTTTGATGCCAAAAGATAAATTACAGCCATTCTAATTGCAACGCCATTTTCTACTTGGTTTAAAATCACTGATTGGCTTGAATCAGCGACTTCGCTAGTAATCTCCACACCACGATTGATCGGTCCTGGATGCATGATGACAATTTCTTTATCTAAAGAATCTAAAAGTGTTTTATCCACTCCATATTGTTGTGCATATTCTCTTGTTGAGGGAAAAAAATTCACGTCCATCCGCTCATTTTGTACACGCAACATGTTTGCCACATCGCACCATTCAAGTGCTTTTCTAAGATTTGGTTCTACCGTAACTCCAAGCGATTCAATATGTCTGGGAATTAGCGTTTTAGGCCCACAAACTTTCACCTCGGCCCCTTGCATTTGCAAAGCATATATATTAGACAGTGCTACTCTAGAATGTAAAACATCCCCTACAATAACCACTTTTTTCCCAGCGACCTCTCCTAGTTTTTCTCTAATCGAATAACTGTCTAATAAAGCTTGCGTAGGATGTTCATGCGCACCGTCTCCAGCATTAACGATGCTTGCTTTTACATTTTTGGATAAAAAATAAGCAGCTCCCGGATTTGCATGTCGCATTACCACCATATCAACTTTCATCGAAAGTATATTATTCACCGTATCAATTAGTGTTTCTCCTTTTTTGACAGAGGATTGTGCAGCTGAAAAACTAATAACATCAGCTGATAAACGCTTTTGAGCAAGTTCAAAAGAAAGTTTTGTCCTCGTACTATTTTCGAAAAAAATATTGGCAATGGTAATATCTCTTAAAGAAGGTACTTTTTTTATGGGGCGATTGATGACTTCTTTAAACTGATCGGCTGTTTCAAAAATTAGGTCAATATCATTTTTATTGATGTATTTAATGCCTAACAAATGATTTACGCTTAATTCTTTCATTGCTGTTTACGATTATTAGTTTTTAATAGTTAGCGTTTAAAAACGATCTAACTTGTAATTAGATAGACACCATCTTCCCCTTCATTTTCTTTCCAGCTCACTTTGACTTTTTCGTTATTGATTGCATCAACCTGTCTTCCTCTATAATCTGGCTGAATAGGCAAATTGCGACTGAAACGTCTGTCGATTAATACCAATAGTTCAATTTCTGAAGGCCTACCAAAAGATTGAATAGCGGTCAAAGCAGATCTGATACTTCGTCCAGTGAACAAAACATCGTCTATAAAAATGACTTTTTTATTTTCAACAATAAAATTAATTTTAGTTTTATTGGCCTCCAATGGTTTGTCGGTTCTTCGGAAATCATCTCTAAAAAAGGTAATATCCAAATAACCTAATTGAATTTCAGGAGTTTGGTATTCATTTTCCAAAATTTCTTTCAAGCGTTCCGCTAAAAAAACACCTCGTGGTTGAATTCCAACTAAAATTGTATCCGAAAAATCTAAGTGTTTTTCAATTAATTGACAGGCCAAACGATGTAATATGATAGTAACTTCTTTTGCAGTAAGTAATACTTTTTGACTCATAGTAGATTATATTGTTTGGTTTGACAAATATACGAATTCCGATTTAGGATTTTATAATTAAAAAGAGAGAAAATAAACATCATTACTCGTTTATCTGCTAAAAACCAAATTGCTTTTTTACAAAACTATTCTAAAGCATTTTGGAAATGGATTTTAGAACACTGTGTAAAGTTAAATTGGACAAACTTCCCTGATAATCAATAGACGTATTAAAAAATACTGTTGCAACATCAAAAAATCCTATGACCTAATTTGATACTTGACCGTCTCAACAGGAATTGAAATAGTTTATCTAGGTAGACTTCATTTTACTAAATAATACCGTTTTTTATTCCACTATGTTTTGTCAAAATATAAAACACTACTGTTCAACTGTACATATTTTTGTTTTACCTTTATACTTAAATGGGCAATTTAGATACCATTTTAAGCTATTTTTTGTTTGAATTATATAAATACCCCTCTAAATTATATAACAAACTGCTTAGTTGAAAGCAATAATTTTACATTTTTAACCTAAACTAATTAATCATGCAAAAAAAATTAACTCGTTTATTGATGCTTTTTATAGTATTACTATCATTCTCAAGCTGTTCAATAATAGAAGGAATATTCAAAGCTGGAGTAGGCGTTGGAATATTTATAGTTGTTGCAGTACTGGCCGTACTAATTTTTATAATCAGCAAAATTTTCGGAAGAAAATAAGTAACGGTACTTTCGAATGGTAATTTGATCCCAATAAAAAAGAGCCCATTGCTGGGCTCTTTTTTATGGTTTCAATATTGTGGCTTTTTAATTTACTAAAAACAAAGCATTACTGAATAATAAATTTCCATTTTCCCAGAAACCTCTAAATAAAGGGTTGTCGACCATATAGATTACAGATCCGTCACCTTTACTTTCTACTGCAAAACTTACCGTATTATTCAATTTCTTTTTTATTTCATTTCCAACAAAACCATAACTCTTATAATCTTTGGGCACATAAACGACATTGGTTGCTTTTTTCAGTAGCGAATAATGTCTATCTTCCGTTTTTAGACTGAAATATTTATCCCCTAAACCAAAAGACATTGGATGTGTTTTATTCAGCATGTTCTCGATAATAGCGCCAGGAATTGATTTAGAAATATACCTACGCTCCGAATCTTGAAAATCTAAAAAACGTTCTTTTAACGCTTCCTCTTCAGCCTCTTTCTCAGAACTCAATTTATCTTCCTCGGATGCAAATGGACTTAATGCATAGCCTTCTTTTCCCTCAAAAAGTGTTAATGCACTATTCATTGCTATCACTTTTCCTCCGTTTTTAATCCATTCTCCAATTTTCTTTTGTTGGTCTTCGGAAAATTCATAATATCCATCTGCTAAGATTAACGTGTTATAATTGAACAAGTTTAATCTGTTGAAATTGTCTACTTCAATCACACTTACTGGATAACCAATTGTTTCTTCCATATAATACCAAGCGGCACCAAACTCAGTGGAACCAACCCCTTTTCCAGATAATAAAACCACTTTTGGCGCTTTCAATAAATTAAAATTTTCTCCTCCTACATCTTTCGAATTCGAGGAAAAACCCGTAGCAATATAATTGTAATCCGTTTTCATTTTCACTAGTCCTGCAATTGTTTTTTCAAAATCAACTATTTTAGGATTATCTGCTTTGGTGACTAACAAACCACCCGGCTCCACAATTACTTCTCCAAAAACAGCTTTCTTCATTGCTGATCGCACTTTAATATTGTTTTGATGCAACAGCGACAAAACCTGAGCTGAAATTCTATTATTCCAAGGAATATGAAACGCATACACGTTTTGCGGAATGACTTTTTCCTGCATTTCAATTGCCATTTTTGTTTTAACAGCTACACTATTTTTCAGTGCATACCCTTCTACTCCATAAGCCAGAGGCAACGCCCATGAAGTAATATCATACGATAAACTGTCATTTAATTTTTGGTTTGGTTCAAAAAGCACTTGCGCAAAAACGGCTTTCGGCTGATCTACTTTCACAATTAAATCATTTGGTTCAATTGTAAAACCTTTCTCTGTTTTTGTAGTATAATTAAATCCGGATGCTTTTTGAGTAGCATCAGCATAACTGAATTCTACATTGTTTTTTTTCAACAAATCCGCCATTTGAACCAACTTCGGATTGTTTTTCATCACATACATTTTATAATTTCCCTTGACCGTTTTTCGAGAATTATTCATAAAACCTCTAAAACCTTTCAGCAAAACATCCGCTTGTGCTGCCGCTGATTCTACAACCGTAAGAACTGCCGTTGCATGATGGGTTAAGCGATCTTTTATAGTCAATGTGATTCCGTTACTCATTGTAACTGCTCTCCCAGCTCCTATTCCGCCTTGTTCCATAGTCATGCCTACTGCTCCATTGTAAGTAGGATAAGTATCTCCATAACTTGGATAAAACAAATCAAAACGCTCCCCTGTATTGTACATCCAGTTTTGAGCATCAAATTTTTTAGATATATTTTTACCTAACGTGTAATGAAAATCTTTTTGATACTTTTCAATATATTCGTGCAAAGGTTCCGCTGACGGTGGAAAAAAATAGGGAGAATCATATCCCATTTCATGTACATCCGTGTGTACTTGAGGCATCCACTGGTTGTACAATGCGATACGCTGTTGGGTTTCCGGCTGGGTTTGCCACGCCCAATCCCTGTTCAAATCAAAGATATAATGGTTGTACCTTCCCCCTGGCCAAACTTCCATGTGTTCCCTGTCTGACAAATCGGGATGCGTTTTTTTACTTGAAATTTCTCTTAACCAATTCCCATATCTGGAATATCCATCAGGATTGATGCATGGATCCAAGATTACAATAGTGTTTTCTAACCACTTTTTAGTTTCGGCGTTTGAGGGATTTACCAGCTCATAGGCTACAGTCATAGCACTTTCAGTTCCAGCAAATTCATTTCCATGAACATTAAAACTCAACCATACAATTAATTTATCACCAATCATTTGGCTTTTGTTAGTGGACAAACCAATAGCGGCTAAATTATTATTTCGAATTTGTTCCAAGTTAGCCAAATTCTCAGGACTAGAAATAAAATATACATTTAAATCCCTTTGTTCAGGAGTTACTCCATATTTTTGATGTTTTATTAAAGGAGATTTTTCCGTAAGATGCCTAAAATAATTTTCGGCTTGATGGTAATACGTTATTTGCTTTCCGTAATTCGGTAAAAATTCTGAAGGACTTTGCACCTGTGATTGAACACTGAGTACCAGAGTTAGCATTAGATAAAAAGAAAAAATAGTCTTTTTCATATTATTTTGGGTTAGTTATGCCTCAAAAATAGCAATTTACGAAGTCTTTCACAAGCTAAATTTTCTATTAATTAAATACGGATTATACCAAAGCTATTCTCTATCATTAATTCATTTTTCATTAAGAAATACTAAGATTACAGTACTATTCTTTATTAAATAATTAATAAAATTTTGCATATAATTCGGATACTAATAACAATCTATTATATTTGTCGATCACAAAATGAAACAATAGATGGAAGAATGTATCTCAGTTTTTGACATGCTAAAAATTGGTGTAGGCCCCTCGAGTTCACACACACTTGGCCCATGGAGAGCTGCCGAACGCTTTTTAGGTGAATTGAGAAACGAGTTGTTACTTCATGCTGTAACCCGAGTAAAAATAGACCTATACGGTTCTCTTTCCTTGACTGGAAAAGGGCACGCAACGGATTTAGCCGTAATGCTAGGATTGAGCGGACAAGATCCAGAATACATTCCTATAGAAAATATTGCTGCCATTATAAAATCCATTGAATCAAAAAACGAGATTAATTTAGCAAACGAAAAACCAATCCCTTTCTATTTTCTTCAGGATATCATTTTCAATAAAAACTTCCTTCCTTTTCATGCCAATGGAATGACGTTCACGGCTTTTATGAACGATGATAGCGAATATATATCTACTTTTTATTCTATTGGTGGAGGATTTGTAGTCAAAGAGGAACGCATTAACGCTAAAAAGAAAATACAAATAAAATGTGCTTTTCCTTATCCTACTGATAAAGCATCAGAACTATTAGCGTATTGTAAAAACGAAAATAAATCCATTTCGGAAATCGTTTTTGAAAACGAAAAATCAATGCGTACGGAAGCCGTAATTGATCACGAATTGATCCGTATTTGGCACACCATGCTGGAATGCATGTACATAGGCTGTCATTCTGAAGGGATACTTCCTGGAGGATTAAACGTACGCCGAAGAGCATTTGACATGCATCAAAACCTAATTGGTTTAGCCAATTATAATTCTCCACAAAGTTGGCTTGAAGAAATTAGAAAAACAGAAGTCAAATTTCGTCAAATCCTGAAATGGGTTAGCTGTTTTGCACTTGCAGTAAATGAAGTCAATGCAGCATTAGGACGCGTGGTAACTGCTCCAACTAATGGAAGTGCTGGCGTTATTCCAGCTGTTTTAATGTATTACTTAGTGATTGAAAACCACCAAGCTGGTGAAAAACAAATCAAACAATTCCTTATGGTTGCCGGTGAAATAGGCAGTATTTTCAAGAAAGGTTCTACTATATCAGCAGCGATGGGCGGTTGTCAGGCTGAAATTGGAGTGTCCTCCTCGATGGCAGCTGCCGCTTTATGTGAATTAATGGGTGGGACACCAGAGCAGGTATTAATGGCAGCTGAAATTGCCATGGAACATCATCTTGGACTGACTTGTGACCCTATTGGCGGATTAGTCCAAATTCCTTGTATTGAACGCAACACCATGGGTGCCATAAAAGCCATTAATGCCGCCGAATTAGCCTTAGCCACCGATCCCGAAAACGCAAAAGTTCCTTTAGACAAAGTGGTAGAAACCATGTGGCAAACTGCCAAAGATATGAACAACAAATACAAAGAAACTTCCGAAGGTGGTCTGGCAATTGCCGTTAATATGGCAGATTGTTAATTCGCCCATTGCGGTAACATTTTTTATCTTGTTTCAGCGCGGATAGGATCTTTTTACAATGATTAACAAAAAAATAAGACACTATATGTCAATAATTTAATGTGATTAATAGTCTACCAATGGAATCTACCAAAACAATTCCCTCTTTATTTGGCACTCATTTATTTTTTGATTGATGTACTTATAAGAAAAGCAAAAGGGATTATATTTTTAAAAACTTAGTCTTTTCTGCTTTATTTTCACCATTGGATTTGTTAATTGGTTACAAGTAGATCCACAATACAGGTGAGTACGCAACAAGTAGCTATTTTTGGACCATAATTATACCAAACATTTGTAAAAATTATTAGCAAACAATGAGCAGATATAAGAGCAATTTTCGGAGATATATCAAAGTCAAAACGAAATTTCAAAATAGAAAACAATGAATATAAAATCAACTATTTGGTTACTACCCTTGCTATTATTTGCCTGTAACAAAGAGAAAAGCGATGCTTCAAAAAACATTGACACAATAATTTCCACCGATACCGCTCAAGTTGTACAGCATATTGAACCACAAAAAACTATTGTAAAACAGTACGAAAATCAGCGTTTTCGACAGGTAACACTAGAAAAAGTGGCAGATAATAAATTCCGAGTGCAAGGACAAGCACAAGTTTTTGAAGCAACTTTTAACTGGGTGGTTGAGGATGGACACAATGAATTAAAAAAGGGTTACGTAACGACTGATGCGGGAGCACCTGAATGGGGCAAATTTGACTTTACAATTGATGTTGAAAAAAAGGAGGAATATTCAACTCTAAATCTAATTTTGTTTGAGGCGAGTCCACAAGATGGTAGTCGCCAATATGAACTTCCTATACCGCTAAAATAACGTCCTAAAAAGGAAATCGATTGCAGCAACCTAAAAGTAACCTCTGCGTAGAGATGAAGTTCTTTATGCTTACAACTTTTGTAATGCATTGAAAGTAAAATTATTCCCTATCAACTCTTTAAATACTTACAAGCCATTCTTTATTATTTTAGAATAATTTTTAATAAAATAAGTATACTTTTCCCTTTTACTATTTCTTTTTTTATGGTTTTAATTTCAAAAAACTAACCAATAAAATTTAATTAAAAAACAAATCGGAATTTATAAAATGCATAAAAGCACTTTCCAGAAAATAAAATTGTGTCAAACTAAAAAGGGTTCAGGTTCTAGCAGAAAAAAAATTATAAATAAAAATAGCAGCAATAAATAGGCATCAATAGGGCCGAAAAAGTTTCGAAACTGGTCAAGCAGCACGTAGGTCAAAAACATATATTAATAGTAAGATTAGTATTCTCCAATAAAAAAAAAACAAGCTGAATGTCCTTATTTTCTATGTATTCTGCAATTTGAATGTAGAAAGCTAAAATTGAAAAAAGAGGACTATCGCAATTAGTTGCTTATCTCTTTTCAAATAAAATATTCACCCTGTAAGAAAATTGAATCCGTTACTTTTTCTAAATCTCATTGTCGTATTTATAAAACAGTATAAACGTGATTATTGTATTTAAATCCCTTTAGCCCGAAAAAAACTAAAAAAGAAGTGGAAAGCAAGATTTAAGCTACCGCGAAATTTATACTAGTCAAAAGTTTTTTTGGGCAAGAAGTATTATCTTAGCGAAAAGCTATTATTTTCCAATTGTGTAACCGCAAAAAGGCTACAAATAATACGTGAAATTCTTCAAGAACCACAAAGATTTATTATGACAATAACAATTATCATCACAATATGTACGTTACTTTTATTAGCTTATGTTTTTGAGCGAACATCGTCTAAAACAAAAGTGCCTTCGGTAATTTTATTATTGCTTTTAGGATTTGTTGTCCGACAATTGACGAGCTTCTTTGAAATTAGTATACCCAACCTCACGCCTATACTTCCATTTTTCGGTACTGTAGGACTGATATTGATAGTTCTCGAAGGTTCTCTTGAATTGGAATTTAACAAATCCAAAGCTTCTTTAATCAAAAAATCATTTTTAGTTTCTCTTTTTCCAATGCTGGCTTTAGCGTTTCTACTTTCATTTTTATTTCATCATTATGGGCAATTCTCCTTTAAAGACAGTTTAACGAATGCTGTACCACTTTGTATAATAAGCAGTGCTATTGCAATTCCTAGTGTAAAGTCGTTGACCTCTTTCAATAAAGAGTTTATTATCTATGAAAGCAGTTTATCCGATATCATTGGTGTTTTATTTTTTAATTTTATTGCTCTAAATGACACCTTTGGTTTTTCGTCCTTTGGATATTTTGGTTTACAACTTATTGCTATTACTGTTATTTCCTTTGTTGCAACGATTGGACTTGCTTACATGCTCAATAAAATCGACCACCACATAAAATTTGCTCCCATCATTTTACTAGTTATTTTGATATATGCTGTTTCTAAAGTGTATCATCTGCCTGGACTAATTTTCATTTTCCTTTTTGGTTTATTTTTGGGCAATCTTGATGAATTAAAACAATTTAAGTGGATTGAAAAATTAAAACCGGATGAGTTGAATGCAGAGGTTAATAAATTTAAGGAGTTGACAATTGAAGCAGCATTTTTAGTACGATCACTTTTCTTTTTACTTTTTGGCTATCTTATCCAAACTGAAGAAATCTTGAATATGGATACGTTGATATGGGCCATAGGAATTGTAACTGCAATTTTTGTTTTCAGAGCAATCCAATTAAAAATTTCTAAACTGTCATTATCTCCTTTGCTATTTATCGCTCCAAGAGGCCTAATTACTATATTACTTTTCCTCGCAATTGGGCCGGAACAAAACATTTCGTTGGTAAATAAATCACTTATTATTCAAGTGATAATTTTGACAGCATTGATTATGATGCTTGGACTTATGACAAATAGAAAGCAACAACAAGAATAAATTAACTAATTTAGCTACATATTAATGACAATTATACTACTTTATAAGAGCTAAAAGTTGTGAATTAGAAGATTAACTTATAATACTTGTGCTTAAGCAAATCTGCAAATTAAATTAATAGAGATATGATCATTAAAAAGACGACTATTACAAAAGGGTTCATTATTGCTGGATTAATGAACGCCACAGTATTAATTTTTTCGAAATTATTTACAAATTCCACAATTCCTGAATTTGATCCAGAAGTAATGTCCAATTTTGGATTACTTATGATACTCATTTGGGGATTAGCTTACATGTCAGTGGCAAAGGAGTACCATCAAGTCAGATGGCTTGTTGGAATTTTTGTCATTGAAAAATTTATTTATGGTTTTATTTGGACCAATTGGATCATAAATAATAATGTTTACGACGTGTATAAAAAAGATGTATTAGCTGGACTATTTTATTCCATTTACGGGATAAATGATTGGGTGTTTTTTATCTTCTTCTTATCCGTCTTTATTCATCTTTTCAGAACAAAAAATAGTGAATAGAAAAGAGGAATAATAAACCTATTTACTATTTTCGTAGTGTAAATTCTAGATGTATGACATGATTTCAATAGGTCTCAAGCAGATAAGAATTAAAATAAAGAAAACAATCTGTTGATTTTAAAAGGAATGTTCGCCTACTCGCTTTTGTAAAATTGAAAGCTATGATTCGTCCAACACTATTTTATGGTCTGGATATCCTAATTCATCATGAAATACATTACGTTTACTATCTAATTTAGAAGCACGAGTCTCTCACTTTGTTTAAACACTAATTATCTTTGCTGTAAATTTTAACACAATCTTTCAACGTCACTAATTCTTTAAACCTAAAAAAATGGAAATCAACTGGATTATTATTGGTATTGTAATTTTCTTCGCAATTATTTTGATTGTATTCCTTTTTAGAAAAAATCAAAAAGATAAAAAGAAGTACACTTATTTCTTGAATAATGATTACAAAAAATCTGCAGAAGAAGAATCAGATTTGAATGACGACACATATTAATTGTTATCTTTCCCTTTTATGAAAGTTTTCAAGCTTAGTCAATTGACTTTTTAAATCTTCTTTTATTTCACTATTTCTGAAATAAATAATAAATTTTCACTAAAAATTAAAGATTATTTCTAAAAGGTGATAGTATCAATAGTGGTGCAAAAGAACAAAAATCAGTTATGGAAAAGTTCAAAAAATTGATTCAAAAAGCAAATGACTTCAATAAAGCCAATTTATTGTCTCCACAGCTTATAACTGTAGGTGACGAATTTCATGGAATTACTAGAGATCTAGATGCAGAAATAGGAATTTTAATTGCGTTATGTAATTAATTAAGATAAAATATAAATACCTGCAAATCAGAATATTGACTACATAATAGTACGAATTAAAATAACAGAATCGTGATTGAAACCCAATGATTCCAGGAATAAAACCTTTAGATTTATTATAAAAGTAAACAATCTAATACAATGCACTATTTTAAATAATGCGTTCAAAATATTCAAAAATAGAACTGACAAATGGTCACTAGAAAAGTATTATAAAATTGTTTCTCATTCCATACCGTTTGAAGACTACGAATTCGTGTCTCAAAAGAGGAATCAAACCCGTTCCTTATTAAAGAAAAGAGAAAAAAAGCTAAATATGAAATCCTTTAATACGACCAAGAATACTATTAAAATTAGATAAAACGATTTACAAATTATAATGCTGAATTAAAAAACGTTTTCTTTGGATAAGAAACTAAATTTTGAAGCTATTCAGAAATATCTTTTGGAATTTTATTTAATAATTTTGACGCTTTTTCTCTTTTTTTACTCAGTTGCAAGTCTGAATAGCGTTCCGATCCCTCTTTTGGGCTTACCCTTTTTTCAAAAATTAATCTTGCTAATAAATAACTCACTGTTGATTCAGCACCTTGATTTAAATTGAGATGTGTTTCTTCTAATCCGTCATAACATCCTCCTGTACAAGGATTATAAACAATTTGACTTAAATGATTATTGCCTAAAAACCAACTAAAGGCAATTTTCATTTTTTCTAAATAGCCTACTTCTTGAAAGATTTCGTAAAATTGATTCAAAGCCAAAATAGTATAAGCCACATCTATGGGTTGTTCTCCAAATTGATTTGGGCTTTTACCTTTAAGTTTCCAACCTTGATTTGAAATTACTTTAATCTGATTGTTTTTGAATATTATTGATAATAAAAAATCAAATGTTTTTTTGGCTATATCTTTATATAAATAACTACCAGAACTCATGGAAGCATAAAGCATTGCTTCTGGTAAAAGGCTGTTGGCATAAGTTAAATAATCTTCATACCAATCCCATTTTTTTTCTGAAACACCTCTGTATTTTGATACCAAGTTATCCGCAAGCGCAACAATCAAGTTTTCAATCTCTGTGCTTTTCTTCTTTAAATTATAATGGTATAGGCCTTTAATTGCAAAAGAAATTGCTCTTGGTGATTGAAATTTATTTATATAATGGAGCGATTTATCTAAAGCGAGTCTCACTTTTTCTATTCTTCGTTCAGGAAACAAATGTGCATAAGTCATAAATTCACCCAATGCCCAAATTGCTCTACCATTTGAATCTTCAAGATTTTCGTGATGGTTTTTTTCGAAATAATTACACTCAATATCTACATAATTTAGAAAAGATCCATCCGATTCTTGGCAAAATAAAATAAAATTTAAATAGGTATTTATCAGCTCTATATCGTCTAATTCACCAGTAAGGTAGTAATGTTTTGTAACAGCAATTAACGCTCTGGCATTATCATCAAGTGTGTATCCCGTTTCCAAATCAGGAATATCGATTGTAGAAAACTGAATCATCCCATGCTTAGCGGTCAATCGTTTAATGTGCGCCAAAGAAATTTCTGGCATTTTAAACTTCAAAGCATTTTGCTTTCCCTTACTAATTTCCTGCGCTAATTTAACGTGAGAAATGGCTATATTTTGCCAAGCCGTTGGATTAATTCGATGCAAAGCATTGGATCGCATTTGTTTTAATAATTTGGGGTCCAATAATAATTTTATTGCAGCATTCGCAAGTTGCCCTGAGCTTTTAAAATCAAAATTAATTCCCGCACCTTCTAGAAGTTCTTTTGAATGCGGAATTGGAGTAGAAATTATGGGGCAACCGCATGCCATTGCGTACGCTAAGGTGCCACTTACGGCTTGATTTGGATTTTTAGAAGTAAATAAATAGATGGTGGTCTGTTGCAAGTAATCGATTAAATCTTCAAGTGACAAGTAGCTGTTGATAAACTGGACATTGTTTTGAATGTTCAACTCCATTACCTTGGCACTTAAATATTCTCTGTACTTTTCTCCTTCATTTTTCACAACTTCGGGATGTGTTTTCCCGATAATCAGATAAATAACGGAAGGAAATTTCTTTATAATTTGAGGTAAAGCTTCTAAAGCTGTTTCTATACTTTTATCCTCGCTAATTAATCCAAATGTGGAGAGAACTAATTTATTCTCCAAATGAATTTTAGATTTCACACCTTTTTCCTTTGGAGAAATTAAATGGGTACCGTGCGGTATAACTTTTATTTTTTCATCCAAAATACCATAATCATTAATCAAAATTGCCGAGGAATTTTTAGTCATTACAACAATTGAATCGGAAAGTTGGGCAATTTTTTGAACAATTAGTTTTAAATCATGATCTGGTTTTGGCAAAATGGTGTGAAAAGTAGTTGCTACCGGTTTTTTTAAATGAGTTAACAATTCAATTATGTAGCTCCCATTTTTACCACTAAATAAACCAAATTCGTGCTCTAAAAAAACCATAAAGATGCGATCATCATTATTAATTTTTACCGCAAGTTCTTCATAATTGTCTTTTTCCGAAGTGATCAAATGATATTTTACTTCTGTGGGATACGTGGCTGTTGTTTTCTTGTTTTCTAAAGCACAAATTTTAACAGATACAGCACTACCAAATTTTTGAATAATACTATTTTTTAAATCTTGGCTATAGGTTGCTATCCCACATTCTCTAGGAGGATATGACGAAATTATCAATATTTCAGGGGATTCACCCTTTGGGATACTGACTAATTGTGTAATTTCATCCGTTTTATTGTTTTCTGATTCAACTGCAGGATCAATCAAATCTTTGAGTTTAAATAGCTGATTGTTGATTTTGGTATACGTAAGTGCTGTTTTCATTTTAGTAAGGATTTAGCATTAATTCTTCTATAATTTTTTAAACATAGCGGGGTAAAAGGGATAATTTTGGCTTTACTACTTCTTTTGATTACAGTCAAATTTCCCTCGAATTGACCTTATATCAAAGTTGAAAATTTTAACTCTCAAACCAAAAAATGCAAAACAAAACACTCGATTTTCGACCTAAATATTGCCAGGACTGAGAAAACGTACCTTTTAAAAAGCAAAACCAAATTATAAGGAATAATTGCTTTTTTTTTCAGAATCCCAATTTAGTCTTTAAAAGGAATATTTTGATGCAGTAAAGTGCAAAACAAAGTTGCGACTCTTGTCCTCTAATTTGTTACACTATTAAAGTTGAATATTACATAACTTACAGATTTTTGATATTTAACACGTCTGTCATCCAAATAAGGCGCATTCGTATTTCAAAAAATTAACAAGAACCAGAAATCACCATAAAAAGTATCTATTTTTAAAAAAGGCAAATCTATTTACTTGTCACAAAAGAATTAGTTTCACTACTTTTACAATCATAAAAAACATAAAAATGTCTGTCGCTAAAAAAGATTACAAAAGGATTACCACGAAATCACTGATTGAGATGAAGGCTAACGGAGAAAAAATCTCTATGCTAACGGCTTACGATTACACTATGGCAAAAATCGTTGATAGTGCTGGAATCGATGTGATTCTTGTGGGTGATTCCGCTTCAAATGTCATGGCAGGTCATGAAACAACATTGCCTATCACTTTAGATCAGATGATCTACCATGCCTCCTCTGTAGTTAGAGCTATAGAAAGAGCTTTAGTTGTCGTGGATTTACCTTTTGGAAGCTATCAATCAGACCCGAAAGAAGCCTTGCGATCTGCTATTAGAATTATGAAAGAAAGCGGTGGACACGCAGTAAAGTTAGAAGGTGGTAAAGAAATTAAAGAGTCTATCAAGAAAATATTAAACGCAGGAATTCCTGTTATGGGCCATTTGGGATTAACCCCACAATCCATTTATAAATTTGGGACTTATACCGTTCGCGCTAAAGAAGAAGAAGAAGCACATAAGTTGATCGAAGATGCTAAATTACTTGAAAGACTAGGTTGCTTCGCCTTAGTTTTAGAAAAAATACCTGCACATTTAGCCGAGAAAGTAGCTCAGAGCATATCGATTCCTGTTATAGGCATAGGTGCCGGTGGCGGAGTTGACGGTCAGGTTCTAGTAATTCATGACATGTTAGGAATGAATAATGAATTTAGCCCTCGTTTCTTGAGGAGATATATGGATTTGTATGAAGGAATGACAAAAGCCATTGGCCAGTATGTTGCCGATGTAAAATCGAGTGATTTCCCTAATGCAAATGAGCAATATTAAAATAGACTCTTTAGATCGTTAGTTTTTTAAATTGTCAGACTAAAAAAAAGAAGTTCATATATTTAAGGATTTGGAGATTTGGAAAAAAAGTAGCTTTTTTTCTTCTGAAATTATAAAGTCACTTTGTCTTTGCCCAGCGAAAAAAAATTTGGATTAACAAATCAATCAAGCGGGGCTTCTGTTTCTATTCCGTCAAATAGTGCTGAAGGACTGTCAAGACAATCGAATAAGGACTTTGCACAGTTTTAGAAATCGATATTGGTTCCGCTTATGAAGTCGAAACACAAATTCTTACTTCATCAGATTTGGGTTTTATAACTTCACGAGATTTAAATCAGTTCGCAAATAATCGAGAAGAAATTATAAAAACGACTTTAAGATTTAGAGCGACTTTATTAGAGACTTTCTTAAATTTCAAAACTGCAAGAATTGTCTAAGAATCTAAACATATAAGAAGTCTAATACTTTACATTCCAACACTACAAAAATCAAAATGAAAATAGTTTCAGACAAATCTAATCTCAAAATTCTGCATGAAGACAACCACCTCATTGTGGTCAATAAGCGTGTAGGCGATATTGTACAAGGCGATAAAACGGGTGATAAACCCTTGTCAGACGTTGTCAAAGAATACATTAAAGACAAATACAACAAACCCGGAGAAGTATTTCTAGGAGTGGTGCATCGGTTAGACCGACCAACAACTGGAATTGTCGTTTTTGCCCGCACTAGTAAAGCATTGACGAGAATGAATGAGTTGTTTAGTAACCGGGAAACTCAAAAAACCTACTGGTGTATTGTCAAAAATAAACCTTTAAAGTCTGAAGATAAACTCGTTCATTACTTAAAAAGAAACGAAAAAAACAACTCTTCAAAAGCACATTTAAAAGAAGTTCCCGACAGTAAACTAGCTAGTTTAGATTACAAAATAATTAAAGAACTCAACAATTATTTCGCTCTAGAAATCAATCTTCATACTGGCAGACACCATCAAATCAGGGCGCAACTTTCAGCTATTGGTTCCCCAATAAAAGGCGATTTGAAATATGGTTTTGACCGAAGTAATTCCGATGGTGGAATTCATTTGCACGCTCGAAAATTAGTTTTTACACATCCTGTAACTAAAGAAAATATTGAAATAGTTGCTGCAGTACCAAACGACGTGATTTGGAACGCGATTTAATTTTTATTAGAATAGTAACAAAATAGATACTTCAAAGACTTATACATTATAAAACAGGAATAATTTTTCCTGTTTTTTCGTTTTTATTTGGAATAGAAACTTGGATTAAAATAATAATCTGTATTTTTAAAACTAAAATCATCCAATGAATCATAAAACCGACATAAATTACCGAAAAGAATCCTTAAAAAAACTATTACATGTCATTACAAAGCATGAAGAAGCGATCATTAAGGCTTTGTATGATGATTTCAAAAAACCTGCTTTTGAAGCTGTTTTAACTGAAACCAATTATGTGATTAGTGATCTAAAAGAAACTATAAAAAATATAAATTCTTGGGCTAAGCCAAAGAAAGTTAGTGCTTCGTTGTTGAATTTTCCTTCTTCAGATTATGTTTACAGTGAACCGTATGGCCATGTTTTAATACTTTCACCATGGAATTATCCTTTTCAATTAGCGTTATGTCCTCTTGTGGCCGCAGTAGCCGCTGGAAATAAAGTGACGTTAAAACCATCCGAACTTACGCCACACACTGCTGCTATTATTTCAAAAATTATAAGTGAAACTTTCCCCATAAAAGAGGTGGTGGTTGTTACCGGTGATGCTACAGTGGCAGCGGACTTGTTAAAAAAACGGTGGGATTATATCTTTTTTACAGGAAGTGTCGCTGTGGGGAAAATAGTAGCGAAGGCTGCCGCCGAAAACTTAACTCCTGTTACTCTGGAGTTGGGAGGAAAAAGCCCTTGCATTGTTGATGAAACGGCTAATTTAGAATTGAGCGCCCGCCGTATTGTATGGGGAAAAATTATAAATGCAGGACAAACATGCGTTGCTCCTGATTATATTTTGGTACACCATAAAATGAAGGACACTTTAGTGAAATTCTTAATTCTGGAAATTGAAAAAGCATTAGGAGCAAATCCAGAAGAATCTCCTGATTATGCTAGAATTATCAATTTAAAAAACTGGGAACGTCAATTGAGCTTATTGGAAAATCAAAAAACGCTTTTTGGAGGAAAATCTACTAAAGAAAGCTTATACCTAGCTCCTACTTTACTCGACGAACCTAAAATGGACAGTAAAGTCATGCAGGAGGAAATTTTTGGTCCCATACTTCCCATACTTTCTTATAAAACAAAAGCAGATATTGAGAAAATAATTTTGAGCTTCGAAAAACCACTATCATTGTATTTATTTACTCAAAACAAATCCTTTGTTGATGAAGTTTTACAAAAATATTCCTTTGGCGGCGGCTGCATTAATGATACCGTAATTCATTTGGTTAACAATAAGCTTCCTTTTGGCGGTGTTGGAAATTCTGGTATGGGTGCTTATCACGGAAAATTGAGTTTTGATATTTTTTCCCATAAAAAAGCGATCGTAAAAAGAGGAACTTGGCTGGATTTACCGCTGCGCTACGCTCCATATAAAGATAAATTACAAACCATTCAAAAATTATTGAAATGGATTTAAGCACTGAAAAATCAGTGAGCGAAGCTATTAAATACCGACGCTCTGTCCGTGTTTTTAAGAACGAGGCAATTGATGTTCAGAAAGTAAAAGACTGCATTGAGTTAGCGGCTCTGGCACCTACTAGCAGTAATATGCAACTTTGGGAGTTCTACCATGTAGTGTCTCCGGATCGCATCGAGCAGATTGCGAAAGCGAGTTTTGATCAAAATGCCGCAAAAACGGCGCAGCAACTAGTTATCGTTGTAACTCGAAAAGACCTTTGGCGCAAAAGAGTTAAATCAAATATTGAGTATCTAAAAACTCAATATGGCAATAAAGCGGAAGCCGATTATTCGAAGAGAGAAAAGTTTGCTTTAAATTATTATCAAAAAATTGTTCCTGCCCTTTATTTTGATTTTTTTGGAATCATTGGAATGATCAAATTTCTTGCTTTTCAAATTATTGGAATATTCAAGCCCATTTACAGGCAGGCTCGACAAAGTGATATGCGGATTGTAGCACATAAAAGTGCTGGACTCGCGGCACAAAATTTTATGATTAGTATGGCAGCCATAAATTATGATACCTGTCCCATGGAAGGTTTTGATTCGCTGATAATTAAAAAAATATTACATTTACCCGCTTCTGCTGAAATAAATATGATTGTAGGATGTGGTATCAGAGCTACAAATGGTATTTATGGGGAGCGGTTCCGCATCCCTTTTGAAGAAACCTATTTTAAAATATAACTCATTAAATAATACCAAAACCAAATGATGAATACTACTCAAAATCGCATAGAAAGAATTAAAAATAATGGATACGAACTGGATTTTGGCACTGTTTTCAACCATGCATTCGAAAATTATAAAAAAATTGCGCTTTATGGCGGTTTGGTTCTTTTTGTATTTTTTTTCCTTTTAAGTATAGTAGTATTTGGCGTAATCATTGCCATTTTTGGTAGTGCCGCCACTTTAGAATTTCTAAAGCCAGAAAATTTAAGACCAGAAGCACTTTCCTTAAATATTTTATTAATTATTTCAGCAGTTTCCATTTTAATTGGTTCGTCCTTAAGCCCATTTACTGCTGGATTAATAAAAATGGCTTATTGCGCTGAAAGAGATGAAGAATTTCATGTATCAACTATGTTTGAGTTTTTTAAAGCGCCTTATTTCAAGGAACTTTTCATCGCTACATTACTCGTCTCTATAGTGAGCTCCAGCCTCTCTGCGATAATTGATTACGCACAAATTCCAATTCTGGGTTTTGTTAATACCTTGACTGTTTCTTTATTCACCATCTTAATGATTCCGCTTATTATTTTCGGCAAATTAAAAGCCGTTGAAGCTATACAAACAAGTCTGATGATTGTATCAAAACAACCACTGATCTTATTGGGTTTAATTGTTGTTGGGACTTTTGCAATAATGGTGGGATTAGTAGGATGTTGTATTGGAATTTTCTTCACTTTTCCTTTTTTATATTCTCTAAACTATGTCATTTATAGTGAAATAATTGGATTTGACACTGAAATTGATCAAGAAGCTACCCTATAACTACAAATTATTTTTGAATAAAAAACCATCATAGAAATGGCAATCTGTTTTGGTTTTTAATTTAAAATAAATTACTAAATTGACAGCCAAAATAGCCCTCACTAATTTAGTTTTTAACCTAAGCCAATACAATCTATGGTATTCTACTATAGCCAATTATATACTTCTCCACTTGAAATTATTTTCTTGGGGATCTCTAATTCATTGGCTATTAATGTGCTATTTAGTATTGTCGTCCTTATTTTAATCCTTTTTCTTATTTATAAAATTTTCAAATTAAGAAATGGACTAAAAAGTAATTTACTGGAAAAAAGTGCCAAAGCCATTACAAAGAAAAAGGAATATCAAATTTATCTTTTCTTTTTAGGAATTATACTACCCATTATAGAAATTACATTTGAATTTTTAAAAACTAGACCTAAAAGCTTGCTAGTAGTCAACTGCAGTATTGGGTTTGCCTTATTGGTCTTGTACTTTATCAGCACCAAATCTGCACTAATATTCAGAAATATTCAAAAAATTTTTACTGTTTGCTTTCTACTCTACTTTAGCTCAATTTGTAGAAATTTAATAGTAACTCCCACAGATCTTATTCCTATCGAAGCTTTCGCAGTAACGTTATTTTTTTCATACATCGTCCTCAAATCTTTAAAACTGTACTGGGGGTTTGTATTGGCGGTCATTGCCTATTTTGTTGTTATTTATGTTTTTGAATTAGTCCCATTTAAAACAATTTTAGTATTATTTATCAACTCTGCCGTAATAGTAATTATAAATTACATTCGCTTCATACTATGGATAAACCGCAATAATGTAACGAAGTTTAACAATCAAATTATCAACAAAGGAAATTCTCTCATTCTAGCAACAAATAAAAAAGGAGAAATTGTTTTTTGTAGTGAAAATGTAGAAAGTATTTTAGGGTATACTGTAGCCGAAGTAATGGGATTGGGTTACTGGAAAGTAACCGAAGATACTGAATTCTATGGGGAAGACTATCATACTAAGTTTAAAGTTGATCGAATTTTCACCCGAAAAGTTAAATGTAAAAATGGAGATTATAAGCAGATTCAGTGGAATGACAAGAAATTTTCTGATGATTTAATTATTGGCATCGGTCAAGATGTAACTAGTGAAATCAATTTACAAAATCAATATAAAAATTTAATTCAAAACGCAACGGATCTTATTTTTGAGGTAAACAACCTTGGCAATTTTATCTTTGTGAATGAATTTACAATTAAAACTTTAGGATACGATCCAAAAGAACTATTATCCCATCATTATTTAGAATTCATACGTGAAGATTACGGTACTAAAATCAGGAGCTTTTATCAGAATTTGTTAGAAAATGAGCAAGACTTTCCTACGATTGAATTTCCATTATTAAAGAAGAATGGCGAAGAATTATGGGTATCCCAAAAAGTAATTATCAATCGAAATGATACTGGAATACTAGTAGGATATTCCGGTATTGCAAGAGATATTACTAAGTTGAAAAATATTGAATTAGAAAATAAAATTCGTCAGAAAAAAACAGAAGATTACAACAGAACTATTAAAAAGCTATCCACAACCAATTTTAGCAGTTATAAAAATCTGGATGTTAGTATAATGCAAATCATTGAAGCCGCTGCAAAAGCTACAAAATGCAGTCGCGTTAGTTACTGGAAGTATTCAGAAGAACTTATTACTTGTGAAAATTTATACGAATTAGAAACCAATACCTACAGCAAAGGATATGTTATTGAAAAGGAAAATTATCCTATTTACTTTGAATCTATAAAAAGCAAAAAACAAATTAGCGCACCAGATGTTTTAAAAAAATGGGAATTATCCGAATTCAAAGAAAATTATTTTCTAAAATATGATATCAAATCTCAACTTGACATCCCTGTTTTTATCAGTGGCGAATTAACAGGAACAATCAGCTTAGAAACGGCAAAAAATAAAAGGAAGTGGGATAATGACGATATTATTTTTGCCAGAACGATCTCTGACATTCTTTCGTTAACGATAATATCACATAGCAGATACGAGGCAGAAATAAAATTAGAGTATAAAAGTGAGCTATTATCTGCCATGGCACTTTGTACGGAGAAATTTTTGAACAGCAATGACATCAATGCTATTTTCTCCGATGTCCTGGTAATCATGGGAAAAGCGACTAAATCCCATAGAGCCTATTATTACGAAAATGATGTAAATACTGATCTAATTAGTCAAAAATACCGGTGGATAATACACAACATAAAACTATCTGAAAATAATATTAAACTTCAAAATTTACCACACGATTATTTTGAAGAACTCATAACACCCCTTTTAAATAATAAAATATATACCGCCTTAATTCCTAAAATTGAGAATATTTCTCTACGGAATAAACTAATTAATGTCGACGTTGTGTCTTTGATCCTTTTTCCAATCTTTGTAAGAAACAAATTTCATGGTTTCTTAGGATTTGATGACACCCATCAAGAACGATTATGGTCAGAGGATGAAGTCAATATTTTGCAAACATTAGCCAGTAACATTGCATCTTCAATTGAGCGTATTGCAAACGAGACCGCAATTAATGAAAGTGAAGAGAAATTCCGATTGTTAGCTAATAATATTCCTGGAACCGTTTATCTCTCTAATTATGATAAAAATAACACCAAAATATACATTAATGATGAAATTGAAAAACTAACAGGTTATCCTAAATCAAGTTTTATCAATAATGAATTATCTTTTATTGACTTGATTCATCCAGATGATAAAAAACGGACCATTACAGCACAAAAAAATGCCATAGAAAATAAAAGAGCCATTCACTTAACGTACCGAATCATACATAGAGACAACCATGTAGTTTGGGTAGAGGAATTTGGTGATACCATTTATAAAGATGGAAAAATTGCATTTATCGAAGGCATTTTTATTGATATTACGGAGCGAAAAAAAACCGAAACCGCTATGCAACAAAAGGAATTAGCAGAAGCCGCCAACAAAGCTAAATCTGAATTCCTAGCTAACATGAGTCATGAAATTAGAACGCCTTTAAATGGAATTATTGGGTTCACTGATTTATTAATGAAGACTAATCTTGGAATTACGCAGGAGAAATATATGACCACTATCAGTCAATCCGCTCATTCCCTATTAGACATTATCAATGACATTCTTGATTTTTCAAAAATAGAAGCCGGTAAACTAGATTTGTACATTGAAAAATATGATATTCATGAATTGCTAAAACCTGTAATTGATTTAATTTTATACGAATCCAATCAAAAAAAATTAGATTTAGAACTTCGTATTGCATCCAATATCCCTAAATATTTTTGGTTAGACAGCGTGAGATTAAAACAAATTTTAATCAATTTATTAGCCAATGCTGTAAAATTCACCTTAAAAGGTGGTATAAAATTAGAAGTTTCTTTAATCAAGGAATTAGATAATTCGGAAAATATAATTCGATTTGCAGTAATCGATACCGGCATTGGAATATTAGAAGAAAATAAGAAGAAAATATTTCAGGCCTTTTCGCAAGAGGACAGCTCCACCACTAGAAAATTTGGTGGTACAGGATTGGGTTTAACAATTTCGAATCAGTTGTTGGGCTTGATGGATAGTCATTTACAATTAGAGAGTACAGTCAATAAAGGAAGTACTTTCTATTTTGACTTAAAATTAAAAACTAGTAATGAAGCACCCGAAAGTATCAGCTTATTCGATACAGATTTTAATGCTATTAAAGACATCGTAGTTAGAACCAACGTCACCACTAAAATAATAACCGTTTTAATAGTAGAGGACAATAAAGTAAACATGTTGTTGCTCAAAACTATTATAAAAAACTTATCGGTGCCTACTGCCATTTTTCAAGTAGTAAACGGTCAAGAAGCTGTGGAGCAATTTGAAAAAATAAATCCAGATATTATTTTTATGGACATCCAAATGCCAATTATGAATGGTTATGAAGCCACAGAAATTATTCGGAATATAAAATCCGGTCAAAAAGTGCCAATAATAGCTATCACTGCTGGTACAGAAAAAGAGGAAAAAGAAAAGTGTCTGAATGCAGGCATGAATGATTATATTCCAAAACCAATTATCAAAGGAATAATTGAAGATACATTTTTAAAATGGGTTCAATAACCTAATCACAGGATGATTATTTATTGTTTTAAATTAGTATTTTTATATTTTGATTTAAATAACTAAAATAACAGATTATGAAATGGAGTGGCAGACGAAATAGCGAAAATTTCGAAGACCGTAGAGGAATGTCTTCGGGTGGCAAAACCATTATTGGTGGTGGAATTATTGGAATAGTCATCTTGTTATTGAATGTTTTTGGTGGAGAAAATGGTCAGATGATAGGTACTATTTTAGAACAGACTCAAGGAAAACAAACAAATCCAACTGAACAACGCGCTTTAACCGCAGCCGAAATTGAAGAAGGCAAATTTATAGAAGCCATATTAGTAGATACGGAGGATGTTTGGGGGAAAATATTTCAGGAGAATAATCTGCAATACGAAAGACCAAATTTAGTCTTGTTCACAGATTCATATGAAACTGGCTGCGGAAGTGCTACATCAGCTTCTGGACCATTTTACTGCCCAGCGGACCAAAAAGTCTACATGGATTTATCCTTTTTTGAAGAGCTAAAAACTAAGTTTGGTGCGCAAGGAGGCGATTTTGCAACAGCATACGTTATTGCACACGAAATTGGTCATCACGTACAAACCTTGTTAGGAACTTCAACTAAAATGAGGCAAATGCAAGAAGGAAAAAGTCAATCTCAAGCCAATAAATTGTCGGTCGCTTTAGAATTACAAGCTGACTTTTACGCAGGTGTTTGGACACATTACAATCAAAAAATGAATAACTTCTTAGAAGAAGGCGATATAGATGAAGCCCTAAGCGCAGCGCACGCTGTAGGAGATGATGCCATTCAAGCTAAAATTCAAGGACATATTGTTCCAGAATCCTTTACACACGGAACTTCAGCACAACGCAAAGCGTGGTTTATGAAAGGGTATAAAACAGGTGATATCAATCAAGGCGATACTTTTGCAGAAATAAGATAAATGACAAATCAATAAGAATTTAAAAATCGGGATAATTTTCCGATTTTTTTTGTGCTTATATTTAAACAAATCGGAGTAATCAAAAGCACATCGGAAAAATTAACAGTACCTTTGCGCCCAATTAAAAAGTAACCTACATACTAGTGTTTACTTTATAAACACTATTTATGTCATTTAACTCATTAGGATTATCTGACGCTTTATTAAAAGCGATCAGCAAAAAAGGATACACAACCCCTTCTCCAATACAACAAAAAGCAATTAAACCTATATTAGAAGGGAAAGATGTTTTAGCATCCGCACAAACTGGAACTGGAAAAACAGCTGCTTTTACGTTACCCATTTTACAAATAATTTCGCAAGGTCAACAATTAAGACAAAGACCTATTCGTGCGCTAATATTAACCCCAACAAGAGAATTAGCTGCTCAAATTTTTGAAAACATTAAAGAATACAGCACATTTTTAGATATTCGAAGTACCGTTATTTTTGGTGGTGTAAATCAAAATCCACAAGCGGCTCAACTTAGAAACGGTGTAGATATTTTAGTAGCAACACCTGGTCGCCTTATTGATTTGCAAAATCAAGGTCTAGTTTCACTCGCTAAAGTAGAAATTTTAGTTTTAGATGAGGCTGATCGCATGCTAGACATGGGATTTTTAAGAGATATAGAACGCATCTTAAAAGTGCTACCAGCAAAAAGACAGAATTTACTATTTTCAGCAACATTTTCACAAGACATTAAGAAATTAGCGATGGGAATTTTGCACAATCCTATTCAAGTTGAAGCAACACCTGAAAATACTACAGTAGAAGCAATCGCTCAAAAAATATATCCTGTTGCTAAAGAGAAAAAAACAGAATTAATAATAAAACTTATTACAGAAGGCAACTGGAAACAAATATTAGTATTTACCCGCACTAAACAAGGGGCTAATAAATTATGTGAAAGCATGATCAACGCCGGTATTGTAGCAGCGGCCATTCATGGAAACAAAGGTCAAGGTGCAAGAACCAAGGCGTTAGCTGGTTTTAAAGATGGTAGTATAACCGCACTTGTTGCGACAGATATTGCAGCACGTGGTCTAGACATTCCTTTATTACCGCACGTTATAAATTTTGAATTGCCTAATATTCCAGAAGATTATGTTCACCGCATAGGCCGAACAGGAAGAGCTGGAGCAAGTGGCGAAGCTATTTCTTTGTTTAGTCCTGATGAAACTGTTTTTTTACGTGATATTGAAAAATTAATAGGTTTGAGATTGCCTAAAGAACAACTTGCAGGATTTGAGGCAGACCCAAATGCATCAACTGAACCTATTAAACAAGGGCAAGGAAGACAACAACGCGATTCAACTCCGCGAAAACCAAAAACCGACACTACAAACCGCAGCAGCAATAACAGTTTTGGTCCAAGACGTCCAAGTCAAAATAATGACAGACGTTCTAATAGATAATTAATTTTTATTGTTTTTTAGGAGCAGCATATTTTCGTTTTTTAAGAACGTATTTCCCGCTATACATTACAAACCTAGTAAGAGCTGAACACCAGCTCTTACTAGGTTTTTCATTTCTATCGGGGCTATATAGCGCGTTTTTATTTTCATAATACCATTTTGCAAAATACTACATTGAATTTACAACAGACAGATCCTTTGTAAGAAAAATTTAATATATTTGAAATAAATAGTAGGCTGTTGTGATGGATATCTAACCTAAATTAGGTGGCTTAGTATGATTTTTTTTACACATATCTATTTTTTGTGTAACAAGCTGAAAAACAAATCCCTAATCAACTTTAGACCTAAAAAAAGCTTCAAATGTGATTTTTTCACTATATTTGTATAAAAAACAGATAGTATTATGCTAATTAGATTTACAATTGAGAATTTTTTGTCATTTAAAGACAGAGAAGTATTTTCCCTTATCCCAGGAAAAGGAACTCTAAAATCACATCATAAATCCAAATCAATAAAAGGAACTTCCGCTCTTAAAACAGCAGTTGTCTATGGTGCTAATGCATCTGGAAAATCCAATTTGATTAAAGCTATCGAATTCGGAAAAGAGCTTATTTTAAAAGGAAACAAGGCGGAACAACCTATAAAATATAGTAATTTTAAATTAGATAAAAAGCAATTAAAACATAATTCAAGAATCGAATACGAAATACAGCACAAAGATAAAAATTATGCTTACGGTTTTATTTTTAATTCTAAGGAAATAATAGAAGAATGGCTTTACGAAATTTCAAAAAAATCGGAAAAAAAAATATTCACTAGAGATAAGAATAGAACAAAAGAATTTGACCTTGAAGCAATACTTAGCAAAAACAAAAAAACGGAGGAAAAACAATTTTTAGAATTTACCGCAAAAGGAACTCAGAAAAATCAATTATTCTTATCTGAAATTAGAACAAGAAAAGTAAAGGAAAATGTTTCGAACATTGACGATCTTATCAATGTTATTGATTGGTTTCAAAATGCCCTAACTGTAATATATCCAAATTCAAAAAATGTTGGAAAGAAGTTTGAATTATTAGAAGACACCGATTTAAATAAAGTATTTACTGAAATGCTTGGGTATTTTGACACTGGTATTGACGGAATAGAATTTAAAGAAGTTGACATAGAAAAAATTGATATTCCAAGTGAAATATTAAAAGATATTGAGAATGATTTGGTGGGAGATAAATCAGAAAAAACTAATGCGTTTATTTCTAACATCCAAGATGACAAATATTATGTTATTTCTTTGAATAAAGACCGCTCAATAAGAGCTCAGCTTTTAAAAACAAAACATAAAATTTCTGGAGGAGGCTATGAGTTATTTGATTTAAGAGATGAATCAGACGGAACAAGAAGAATAATGGATTTAATTCCATTAATAATTGATTTTTTCAAAGGAAATAACGTTTTTGTAATTGACGAAATGGAAAGAAGTTTACATCCTAATTTGATATATGACTTATTTGATTTTTTTCTATCCAAGTGTAAAAATGTTAATAGTCAGTTTATCGTTGCAAGTCACGAATCAACTCTTTTAACTCAAAAGTTATTAAGAAAAGATGAAATATGGTTTGTCGTTAAAGACAAGTCAGGAGCTAGTAGACTTCATTCTTTAGAAGACTACAGCATTAGATTTGACAAGGAAGTCAGACGTGATTATTTGTTAGGTAGATATAAAGGTGTTCCTAAGTTTGGCAATAGAGATAATTTAACTGTTATCCCACAAATCAACTAAGTATGCCAAGAGAACCAATACCATTAATGAGGGAAGGCAGTTTTAAAGATGCGGAAAAATTGTATATCTTATCCTATGAAGGTCAAAAAACTGAAGTCACATACTTCAATGATTTTAGAATGTCTGAGTTTTTTAATGATTCAGGAATAATAGAAATTATTCCTTTAGAAAGAGAGGTCAATACTGGAACAGACCCACTAAGTGTTAAAAGATTACTTAAAAAAGCTAAAGCAAATTACCCCTTTAAAAAAACAGACGAATTTTGGCTTATTGTTGATAGAGACCATTGGGAAACTATTCATAAAATAGATTTCAATCAATTAGTAATAGACTGTAATAAAGAGAACAACTTTTTCTTAGCAATGAGTAATCCTTGTTTTGAAATATGGCTGATTATGCACTTAAAAGATATTTCTGAGTATGATGATGAAGAACAAAAAAAGCTTTTAGAAAACGCTAAGTTCAATAAAAATAAAAATCATATCGATATAGTTCTAAGCGATTTACAAGGTATTGGCTATAATAAAAACCCAAATCCGGAACTATTTTTACCTTTGACAAAAGCGGCTACTGAAATAGCTAAAAAATTAGATAATAACAATGAAACATATCCTAAAAAATTAGGTTCACACATTTATAAATTAATTGAAAAGCTACAGAAAGAATAAGCCCGTTAAGCAAAGTCTCCGACTTTAAGTATGTTTTTTTTTCAGTCTCATGCTGACCTTAAAATTAAAATATTTTAAAAACAAAATCGGTTAAGAATATAAAGTCACTTCCTCAAAGTCGGAGACTTTATAAAACGTTGTGCTTAAAATCTGAAATCAAAAATCGTTGATCAAAAATCTGAAATCTGTTCCTCTTTATACTGAAAACTGTTATTTCCAAATACAACAACAATTTAGAGCATTACTTTACAAATCAATATTTTATTCATACTCTTTCAAATCTAGCTTAAGAATAGTACCAACTCTGCTAAACTCTTCATTAATCTTTGCATTTATGATAAGCTGTTCATTTGTTATAGGATGATTAAAAATTAACTGATGTGCATGAAGCATCATTCCTTTCAGTTCAAAATTCTCCAACCATAATTTATTTTGTTTGTTACAACCATGCGGACGACTTCCTAAAATGGGATGAAAAATATGTTTGAAATGTTTTCGCAATTGATGCATACGCCCCGTTTCTGGAATCGCTTCTACCAAACAATATCGAGACGTTTGTTTATTGTTAAATTCTAACTCAATTTCGGTAGTTTGCAAGCGATGAAAGTAGGTTATTGCATTTTGAACAATGCCATCATCATTTGTTAAATCATAGTCAATCGTTAGTTCTTCGGGTGACCAACCACGTAAAATTGCTAAATATTTTTTTTCGACTTCGCGTGTGGCAAAACGATCATTCATGATTTTCAAAACGGCTGTATCCAACGCAAATAACAAGACACCAGATGTTTTGCGATCTAACCGATGAATAGGATAAACATGTTGCCCTCCTATTTGATTTCTCAATTCTTGAATAGCAAACACTTTTGCATCGCGCGCATAAAATGATTTGTGAACCAATAATCCACTTGGTTTATTAATTGCAATAATATATTCGTCTTGGTATAGGATTTCTAACATGTGGCAAAAATAAAAGAGATTTCTATCGAAATCTCTTTTTTGACTTATTTATTTCTATACTTTTCTTTTTTCCCTGCTCGATCGCTCCGCAAAGTCTCTGACTTTGAGAATGTGTAATAAGGTCTCCGACCTTTGTAACCACTTATCAAAAGTACTAATCGATTACAGTTTCAAAACATCAATTAATAACGCTCCGCAAAGTCTCTGACTTTGAGGATGCGTAATAAGGTCTTTGACCTTTCTCACCACTTATCAAAAGTACTAATCGATTGCGGTTTCAAAACATCAATTACCGGATTATCAACTTTTGTAATTGCTATAATTCCACTATCTTCCACATAATTAGAAGCACTGGAATATATATAATGAGAAGCCTTAGCCACTATTCCTGCTCGAACAGGATTCAAATGAATATAATCCAATTTCGACCAAAATAACTTTTCTGAAAAAATTTCTTCAGGATGACTCCCATATTGCCAAAACTGATATTTTTCATTTCGACTGTGACTTTTACACGCAAATTCAAAACGTTTCAGCATCCAATCGGCTCTACTTTCTGGCTCAGTTTCTATTTTACTCAAAATAGTCTTTGCCGTAAACTTCTTGAAATCCCGAATCAAGTCAGATAATTTATTGTTTTCTGATTGAATAATTAAATGAATGTGATTGGACATAATTACAAATCCATACAAAATCATTCCTTTGTTTTTAATGCAAAAATCCAAGCTTTCGATAATACAATCTTTATAGGTTTTTCTAGAAAAAACATCAACCCAGTCTACAACCGCCGCGGTTATAAAATGCAGTTTGGATTGGTCTCGAATTATAAATCCTTCTTTATCTTTCATTGTGTCTTTTTAGGGTCAGTCAGAGACTGAAAATCACTTCCTCAAAGTCGGAGACTTTGCGGAGCATAAAATCTGAAATTTTGCTTCCGCTATACAAAATATCTGATTTTCAAGATGCGTTCGTCAGTTTGTAACGAAGTTATAAATTACTCGCCTCGCTCCGCAAAGTCTCTGACTTTGAGGATGCATTCGTCAGTCTATGACTGACATAAAATCAAAAATATCAAATCTAATTCACCATGTTACATACTCCGCAAAGTCAGAGACTTTGAGGATGCGTTCGTCAGTCTGTGACTGACATAAAAATCAAACAATCAAAAATAAATTCGGTTGAAAACCGAGAGTCACTACCTCAAAGTCGGAGACTTTGCGAAGCATAATCTATTCACTATCCCAAAGTCGGAGACTTTGCGGAGCATAATCTATACAACTGAAATCTATTTTAACCCAACCAGCCATCACGATCCAAACTTCTATACTGAATGGCTTCAGCAATATGACTGGAAACCACTATTGGAGCCGCATCAAGATCAGCGATAGTTCTGGCCACTTTCAAAATACGATCGTAGGCCCTAGCGGAAAGATTCAATCGTTCCATTGCAGTTTTCAATAATTGTTTGGAAACATCATCCAAAGCACAATATTCCCTAATGTGTTTGGTATTCATTTGTGCATTGTAATGGATGTTTTCCATTTGCTCAAAGCGCTCCGTTTGTATTTCTCGAGCAGCAGTCACTCTTTTACGAATGTCAACACTGCTTTCTGCTTTTTGGTCATCAGATAATTTTTCGAAAGGAACTGGCGTCACTTCGATGTGAATATCGATTCTATCTAATAAAGGTCCGGAAATTTTACTTAAGTACCGTTGCATTTCGTGTGGAGAAGATGTTTGTGGAGAATCTGGATCGTTAAAAAAACCGCTTGGACTTGGATTCATACTTGCCACTAACATAAAAGAGGAAGGATAGGTAACCGTAAACTTGGCTCTCGAAATTGTCACTTCACGATCTTCTAAAGGTTGACGCATTACTTCCAGAACGTCTCTTTTAAATTCCGGTAATTCATCCAGAAATAAAACGCCATTATGCGCCATAGAAATTTCACCCGGTTGCGGATAACTTCCTCCACCAACAAGCGCGACGTTCGAAATCGTGTGATGCGGACTACGAAAAGGGCGTTGATTCATCAAACCTACTTCTTTTAATTTCCCTGCCACACTATGAATTTTAGTGGTTTCCAAGGCTTCACGTAACGTCATCGGCGGTAAAATACTAGGTAATCGTTTGGCCAGCATCGTTTTCCCTGCGCCGGGCGGACCAATCAAGATAATATTATGTCCTCCCGCTGCGGCAATTTCCATACAACGCTTGATGCTTTCTTGTCCTTTTACATCCGAAAAATCGAATTCGGGAAAATCTAATGTTTTATAAAATTCGGCCCGTGTATCTATAGTTGTCGGTTCTAGGGTTCCTTTACCTTCCAAGAAATCAATCACTTCCTGAACGTTTTCGATTCCATAAACATCCAATCCAGCAACAATTGCTGCTTCTTTTACATTTTGCTTTGGAAGAAAAAAACCTTTAAAACCTTCTTCTTTGGCTTTTATCGCAATTGGCAAAGCGCCACGTATCGGCTGAAGACTGCCATCAAGAGAAAGTTCTCCCATAATAATATATTTATCAATATCCTCCGCTTTGATTTGTCCGGAAGCGACCAAAATTCCGATAGTTAAAGTTAAGTCATACGCAGAACCTTCTTTGCGCAAATCAGCGGGAGCCATATTAATCGTTATTTTTTTCCCGGGCATGGCGTACCCATTATTTTTAAGTGCAGCCGCAATTCGATAACTGCTTTCCTTGATGGCATTGTCTGGCAAGCCAACTAAATGATAACCAATCCCTTTATCAATATTTACCTCAACAGTAATCGTTGTGGCTTCGACTCCAAAAACTGCACTTCCAAAAACTTTAACTAGCATCTGTATTTATTTTATTCTAAAATTAGAGAAAACTTTTCTTATTATTATAAAAAATCTTACATAACTTCTGATAAAATACTAAATAACATAAAATATTCAAAAAACACTCCAAATAGTATGATGATTAACCCAATACCATTTATTATTCGCAAAAACGAAATGTTAAAATTTAAAAAATTGAAGGTATAATATTAACATTTTTCTACTTTTAGGAAATAATTAGAAACCACATTATGAAAAAAATTGTACTACTTCTCTTTTTTAGTTTTTTACTGCCAAAAACCTACGCACAAGAATACTTTCCGAATAATGAAAGTGTTCAAAACAAAAACACCAATTTTACCGCTTTTACCAATGCAAGAATTTATGTAACGCCCACACAAATTGTCGAAAAAGGTACATTACTGATTCAAAACGGAAAAGTTATTGGTGTTGGAACAAATATTTCCATCCCAAAAAATTGCACGACAATCAATCTGGAGGGAAGATCCATTTATCCATCTTTTATTGATATGTATACCAGTTTTGGAGTTGAAAAACCAAAAGGAATCACCGAAAGAAACCCTTTGTATGATACAAAAAGATCCGGTTTTTATTGGAATGAGAGCATTCGTTCCGAGGTGAATGCCTACGAGGCTTTCAAATACGACCAAACTAAAGCCGAAGAATTATTAAAAGCCGGATTTGGTGTTGTGGGAACTCATATCCCGGACGGAATTGCACGCGGATCAGGAACTTTAATCGCTTTGAACAACTTTGAAAAAAAGAATCAATTGCTTTCTGATAAAGTAACCAATCACTTTGCGTTTACTAAAAGTGTAACCACAAATCAATCCTACCCAAGTTCTTTAATGGGAATGATGGCATTATTACGCCAAATGTATCATGATTTGGATTGGTATAAAAAAGGCAATTCAAAAACCAAAGATTTATCATTAGAAGCCTTAGCAAATAATGAAAAATTGATCCAAATATTCGCTTCTGAAGACAAATTAAACAGTTTGCGTGCTGCCAAAATAGCGAAGGAATTTGGTTTAAATTATGTTCTAAAAGGAAACGGAAACGAATTTGAACGTATTGAGGAAATCAAAAAAACAAATTCAAAATTTATTATTCCAGTCAATTTCCCTGAAGCCTATGATGTTTCTGATCCAAATCAAGCGAACCAAATGGAATTGAAAGATTTGCGTTTTTGGAACCAAGCGCCTACTAACCTTAAAGTTTTAGCTGATAACGGAATTGTTTTCGCATTGACGACAGACAAGTTAAAGAAGATGGAAGATTTTAGACCTAATCTTTTAAGAGCCATCAAATATGGTTTTGATAAAACAAAAGCGTTAGAAGCATTGACTACAATTCCTGCTGCACTTTTAGGAAAAAGTAACGAAATGGGAACTTTGAAAACAGGAAGTTTAGCCAATTTCGTTATTACTTCTGGAGAAATTTTCGAAGAAAAAACAATACTCTATGAAAACTGGGTTCAAGGAAACAAATTTGTTATAAATGACTTGACTACAAAAGATATTCGTGGGAATTATGATTTAACCATTAACAATGAAAAATACAAATGGAAGATTAATGGCGAAATTAGCGCACCAAAATCAGAAATTACAACAGTTGATGCAAAAAAAGTAAACTCAAAACTGACGATGACCAACAATTGGATTTCGACAGTAATCAAACCTAATGATTCAACAAAAACCAGCTTTACAAGATTAATTGGATACATTGAAGACACACAAAATCTTTCTGGAAAAGCCGTTTTATTTAATGGAAATGAAGTAAAATGGTCGGCTGTAAAAACGGCACCTTTCGTAAAAGTGGTGGATTCCTCCAAAATTGAGAAAAACAACATGATTATCCCAACAACATTTCCAAATGTTGCTTATGGTAATTTGAAAAAACCAACTGCAGAAACCTTATTATTCAAAAATGCTACTGTTTGGACCAATGAAAAAGAAGGGATTCTTGAAGAAACGGATGTATTAGTTAAAAACGGAAAAATCGCGTCTATCGGGAAAAATATTTCTGACGCAGCTGCAACAATCATTGACGCCAAAGGCAAACATTTAACCAGCGGAATTATTGATGAACATTCACATATCGCTATTTCAAACGGTGTCAATGAAGGCGGACACAATTCCAGTGCCGAAGTAACAATACAAGATGTGGTAAATTCAGAAGACATTAATATCTACAGAGATTTAGCTGGTGGAGTAACTATTTCGCAATTATTACACGGTTCCGCTAATCCTATTGGTGGACGCTCTGCAATTGTAAAATGGAAATGGGGTGCTTCTGCAGAAGAAATGCTGTATAAAAATCAACCAGGATTCATCAAATTTGCTTTGGGAGAAAATGTAAAACAAGCCAATTGGGGAATCACTAATCCTACTCGTTTTCCGCAAACCAGAATGGGAGTTGAACAAGTTTTTACAGATTATTTCCAACGTGCAAAAGAATATGATATGGCTTGGAAAGCATACAATTCTGGTGGTAAAAAAGCAAAAGGAAATGCGCCAAGAGTGGATTTAGAATTACAAACATTAGCCGAAATTTTAAACAAAGAACGTTTTATTACTTGTCACTCCTATGTTCAATCGGAAATTTTGATGTTGATGAATGTTGCCGAAAAATTTAATTTTAAAGTAAATACATATACTCACATTCTTGAAGGATATAAAGTGGCAGATAAAATGAAAGAACACGGCGTTGGAGCCTCTACTTTCTCAGATTGGTGGGCGTATAAATTTGAAGTAAATGATGCTATACCTTTCAACGGACCAATTATGCACAATGCAGGACTTGTAGTAGCTTACAATTCTGATGATGCTGAAATGTCAAGAAGACTGAATCAAGAGGCAGCAAAAGCAGTGAAATATGGTAACATTTCGGAAGAAGATGCTTGGAAATTCGTAACACTGAATCCTGCTAAATTGTTGCATATTGATGACAAAGTAGGAAGTATAAAAGTGGGTAAAGATGCAGATATCGTATTATGGAATGCAAATCCGTTGTCTATTTATGCTAAAGCTGAAAAAACCTTAATTGAAGGAGTTGTGTATTATGATGCGCAAAAAGATGAAGCGCAAAGAGTGGCAATTGCTAAAGAAAGAAATGAGCTTATTGGTCAGTTACTGCAAGAAAAAAATAAAGGTATGAATACTCAGGAACCTAAAAAGAAGGAAAAAACAGAATATCACTGTGATTCGATGGAAGAATAACGGAACAATTTGAATTTCAAAAACCCGAGCTTTTATAAAAAAGCTAAGCAATTTTAAAAAACGTATAAATATGATTAATAAAAAAATATATCTTTTAGCGTTGGTATGTAGTATATCAATACTTACAAGAGCACAACAAACACCTGCCGCTAAACAATCAAAATCTGTTTTAATTCTAAATGCAACAGCGCATTTAGGGAATGGTAAAATAATTGAAAATAGCGCCATCGGATTTGTGGATGGAAAAATCACTTTGGTTGCGGATGCTACAGTAATCCGATTAGCTGCAGGAGCATACGATGTAACGATTGATGCCAGCGGAAAACATGTCTATCCAGGATTTATTGCACCAAACTCTACATTGGGACTTGTTGAAATTGATGCTGTAAAATCATCCGATGATGAAGATGAAATTGGAGTTATGAATCCAAATGTAAGAAGTATTATTGCATACACCGCCGATTCAAAAGTAATAGAAACCGTGAGACCCAACGGTATTTTAATGGCTCAAATTACGCCTCGTGGTGGAACAATCTCTGGATCTTCCTCAATTGTTCAATTGGATGCCTGGAACTGGACAGATGCTTTGGTAAAAGAAAATGACGGAATTCATGTAAATTTCCCAACTACTTTTAGAAGAGGTGGATCACTATTTGAACCCGGAAATATCGAAACCAATAAAGATTATACAAAACAAATTTTAGAATTATCAGGATTTTTATCTAATGCAAAAGCCTATTTAGGCGATGGTTCAAAAGAAAGAAACTTAGTTTTAGAATCCACGAAAGGTATATATGACGGAAGCCAAACACTATTCATTCATGCCAATGAAGAAAAGCAAATTATAGATGCGGTGCAATTTACCAAAGAAAATGGTATTAAGAAAATGGTTATTGTTGGTGGATATGAAGCCTACAAAGTTGCTGAATTATTACAAAAAAACAATATTGGTGTGTTATTAAGGAGAGTTCATGACATGCCTGACAATGATGATCATGATATCGATTTGCCTTACAAGGCAGCTAAATTATTATCAGACAAAGGTGTTTTGGTTGGTTTAGAAAATAGTGGTGCTCATGAAAGGATGAATACCAGAAACTTACCGTTTTTAGCAGGAACATGCGCTGCTTACGGAATGGATAAAGAAAAAGCGTTACAATTAATCACTTCAAATACTGCAAAAATATTAGGAATTGATGCGCAATGTGGTACCTTAGAGCAAGGAAAAGATGCTACGTTATTTATATCCGAAGGTGATGCTTTAGATATGAGAACCAATAAATTAACAAATGCTTTTATTCAAGGGAGAATGATCAGTTTAGAAACGCATCAAACTAGGTTGAACGAGAGATACAAGACTAAATACAATCAAAAATAAAATAATATCATGGGACTATTTAACGCCATTTTAGGCAATGCATCTGAAGTTAACATTGAAAATGTTTCGAAGGAATTCGAGCCTATCTTAATTGATGGAGAGGTAATTGAAAAAGCATATAAGCTCATTCGCGATATGTTTATCTTTACCAATAAAAGGCTGATTCTAGTCGAAAAACAATTGGTAGGTAGCAAAGTTGATTATATGTCGATTCCATATTCAAGTATCAAGAAATTCTCTAAAGAAAGTGCAGGAATATTAGATTTGGATGCCGAATTAAAAATTTGGTTAAACCACGATAATAATCCAATTGTGAAGCAATTTGGAAAAGGTGGAAATAATATTAATGAAGTCTATAAAATTTTAAGTCAACATACGTTGAAATAAAAAAACATAATTTTCAGCATCGAAAGGCACTAATTGTAATCCAAACAATTAGTGCCTTTTTTAGTTTAACCCATTTTTAGTTGGAAATGAGAGCCCGTAATTAGAATTCAATAGATTTTTTTTCTAAAAATAACGCGTTACTGGGCTTTATACTAATATTTCTTTAACCTAATTTTAACAAATTATAGATATTAAGATTAAATTATATAATACCCACAATAAAAAGGGGTATAGATTATTTAAATCATAAAAATTAAACATTCAACTGATTTTTTAAGGGGGTATATTCAGTATTTTTCTATTTTTATCGAAATTTAAAACTAAAAACAATGCGAAAAATTATTTTAAGTGTATTATTGATCACCATTTTGGTAGTGACCCTTTTTTCAAATTATTTTCTAATAGACAGCCCCGCACCTGCTGAAGTTGTCAAATTTGACACTGGCGACACCGCTTGGATGATTGTTGCTACAGCACTTGTATTAATCATGACTCCTGGTTTAGGTTTCTTTTACGGTGGAATGGTAGGTAAGAAAAATGTAATCAGTACCATGCTTCAAAGTTTTATGGCTATGATAATTGTAACCCTACTTTGGGTTGTTATTGGTTTCGGATTGTCTTTTGGTCCATCAATTGGAGGGATTATAGGAAACCCTCTACCGAATTTATTTTTCCAAGGTGTCGGTACAAATACTGCTTGGAGCCTTGCACCTACAATACCTTTTATGTTATTTGCTTTATTTCAGGCAAAATTTGCTATAATTACACCAGCATTAATAACTGGAGCTTTTGCAGAGAGAATACGTTTTTGGGCGTACTTACTATTTATGGTTTTATTCATATTAGTTGTTTATGCACCATTAGCACACATGACTTGGCATCCAGATGGTATTTTCTTTAAAATGGGAGTTTTGGATTTTGCAGGTGGAACAGTTGTTCACATGAGTGCTGGATGGGCAGCATTGGCAGGAGCCATTTTCTTAGGAAGAAGAAAAGGACAAAAAGTAAATCCAGCGCGTATTACATATGTGTTATTAGGAACCGGTTTATTGTGGTTTGGATGGTTTGGTTTCAACGCAGGTTCAGCATTAGGTTCTAATGGCCTAGCAGTTCAGGCACTTGGTACGACTACAGTTGCTGCCGCTGCCGCTGGAATGGCTTGGGTATTTCTTGATAAAATTCTCGGTCACAAACTTTCTGCAATGGGAGCTTGTATAGGTGTAGTTGTAGGTCTAGTGGCCATTACTCCTGCCGCAGGTTTTGTTAGTATTCCTCATGCTTTGTTCATCGGTATTTTTGCCAGTATTGTGAGTAATTTAGTGGTTAGAAGTTTCCACAAAGGAAAAATTGATGACGCTTTAGACGTTTTCGCTTGTCACGGTGTAGGTGGAATGGTTGGTATGCTTCTAACGGGCGTGTTCGCTTCAAAATCAATCAACTCTGTTGTAGGTGATAATCAAGGACTAATTTTTGGCGATGCTACATTATTCTTAAACCAATTAACAGCATTAGTTGTGGTTTCAGTGTTTGCATTTTCAATGTCTTATTTCCTTTTCTTTATTGTAAACAAAATTACTCCACTTCGTGTAAGCGAAGAAAAAGAAGAATTAGGTTTGGATATTTCTCAACATGGTGAGTTTTTATAAATCTATTTTTAGATGAAATCAAAAAACACTCTGAAATTCAGAGTGTTTTTTTTGCAATAAAGTCATTTATATACTGATGATTTAGTGCGGTCTGCGAATCTATTTAGACAAGAAAAACTATCTTTCAAAACTGAATTTACCAGACTAGTTTTAGTCTCAGTCATTTAAAAACAAAATCCCAATCTTAAGAAAAAGATTGGGATTTTGCTTTTAGTATAGTGGAATGCTTTTTTAGCACAGAACTAGATTACCGTCTTATTTTAATATTGTAAACTCAATTTTAGAGTCATTATATATTCTATGTGTTTGTTTTTGGAAATCCTCTGGTTTAGCATAAAATATATTATCAACAAACGTTTGCGGATTCAAATCAATAAACGGAAACCATGTACTTTGAACCTGAATCTGGATTTTATGTCCTTTTTTGAACGTATGAAACACATCTTGCAGTTTAATATTTACTGCTGTTTTCTCATTGGCAACAAAAGCTTCTGGTTTTGAAAAACTGTTTCTAAAACGACCGCGCATTACTTCACTACGGACCATCATGTGGTAATTGCTCATTTTCAAATAAGGAGCCACATCTTTCGTCTCTGACTCGTCACTTGGAAAAACATCTACCACTTTAACAATCCAGTCCGCATCAGTTCCTGTTGTTGAAACTTGTAATTTAGCCAATATTTCTCCTGCTAATGTGATATCATCGGCCAATACTTCTGTTTCAAAAACAATAACATCTGGACGTCGAGCAGCAAAACGCTGATCATCTGTCATGTATTTCCTTGGCGTTAGCCCTGCTTGTTTAATGTCTTCAGAATAAGGAACCGGTTTCTTAGGATCACTGATGAATTCTTCAAAAGAAATATTACGCTTTGCCATTTTTGTCAATTGACTTCCTTGCAAAAAGAAATCTTGCTTTTCAGTATTTTGAGGAGGCCAAGTTTCATACGTTTTCCACTCTTTTCTACCCGTATCAAAAACATACGCTTCCGGTAATTTATTTTCACCTTTTCCATTATTTTTCAAGAAATGACGGAAGAAATTAGCTTCGATATTTTTTTGATAATAACCAGAAATACTATCTCCAAAATTAATATTACCAATCACTTGTTTTGCTGAATTTCTAGCCCAATCGCCGTGACTCCATGGTCCCATAACGATCGTGTTGTAGTTTTTGCTACTCTTTTCGATAGTAGCATAGGTGTTTAATGGACCGTATAAATCTTCCGCATCAAACCAACCTCCAACTGTCATTACTGCTGGTTTAATATTGTTCAAATGTTGCAATATCCCACGTTTTTGCCAAAAATCATCATAGCTAGAATGGTCTTTCAGCTGCTGCCAAAATTCATTCTCCTTACCATAATATTTGTCCAAATTTGATAAAGGTCCAGCATCCAAGAAAAACTGATAATCATCATTCGTTCCTATGTTGCTGAATTTATACCAAGGCTCGGTAGTACGCTTTGTTTTTTGAGGGCCAAATAATGGCGTTACTTTCCAATAGCTCAACAAATAAGCACCATTATGACGAAAATCATCAAAGAAGAAGTCGGCAATACACGCTTGAGGCGAAACCGCTTTCAAAGCTGGATGATTGCTCAACAAAGAATATGTAGCATAAAATCCAGGATATGAAATCCCCCAAGTCCCAACATTTCCGTTGTTATTGGCCACATTTTTAACCAGCCAATCAATTGTATCATACGTATCTGAAGCTTCATCAATAGCTGACTTCCCTTTTTTATTTGGAATAAAGCCTCGCATATTATCATATAATCCATCGCTCATGAACCTGCCTCGTACATCTTGATACACGACGATATATCCTTCTTTCATCATCGTTTCACTTGGAGAAATACTTCTCTTGAATTGACCTTCCCCATAAGGACCTGAATTATATGGAGTTCTTTGCATTATAATTGGATATTTTTTAGAAACATCCTTTGGAGTATAAATAGCCGTAAACAATTCTGCTCCATCGCGCATCTTGATATGTACTTCCTTTTTAGTGTAATTATTAGCGACATAATTTACTGCTTTGTCTTGGGCAAAAAGAATCACACCAATAAAAAGAAGAGAAATACTTAATAGTTTTTTCATCTGTATTTTTTGAGTTTAAATAGTTTTTAAAGATAAAAAATCTCTTCGAATATAATATCCTTCACCGTTTTTTTTTTTAATGATTACTCCTGATTTAGGATTTTGTAAAAAATAAATAACTTTCTTACTATCAATTACAATTTAAAATAAAAGAATTTAATAAGAAAATCTTCATTCAAATTGCAATTGTAAACTATTCCTTTATATTTTTTTGAAGTGAAATATCCCTTTTTTATAAAATTTAAAAAGCAAATCTTATATTTTGGAAACAAAAATAAAAAATATTTTATAAAACACTTTAAAACAGCTATTTATGTAATTTATATTGATTTATTTTTAATAAAAAACACAAAAAAAAGCCTCTATAAAAGTATGTAAAAACTGGAAAAGACCTTTTTATGGGGCATTTTGGGTAAATTTAACCTACCTTTGTAAAATACCAAATTATGTTTTGCGATTACTATTTGTTCATTTTACGAACTTTTAATCCAAAATCAAGATCTCTTCTTTCGGAACTAATTCTGAAAAAAACGTCTTTATATTAATGCAGTTTACTGCATCCTTTGCCTCTTGGAAAAATTCCATTTACAGGCTATTAAATAATCGAAAATTAATAAAATGCACATAATAGATTATGTAATCTTTGTTGTTTATATGCTTGCTATGCTAGGAGTTGGCGTTTATTTTTTCAACAAGAATAAAACTGCTGAAGATTTTTATGTAAGCGGCAGAAATATGAGCAGTTGGCACATCGGTTTATCGGTAGTGGCCACAGATGTTGGTGGTGGATTTTCAATTGGGTTAGGCGGACTGGGATTTACTATGGGAATCTCCGGTTCTTGGATGTTATTTACGGGATTACTAGGAGCTTGGCTAAGTGCAGTTTATCTTATTCCAAAAGTGAGTGCTTTAGGACATAAATATAAATTTTTTACCTTTCCACAAATTTTTGGCCATTTCTATAACGCTAAAGTCGCTTTGCTAGCGGGAATAATTTCGGCTATTGGATATATAGGATTTACCAGTTCTCAAGTCTTGGCTGGAGCCAAATTAGCTTCCGCGACCATAGAAGGACTAAATCTACAAACGGCTTTAATAGTTATGGGCCTTATAGCAGTTATTTATACCGCTATAGGTGGATTGAAAGCAGTTATATATACCGATACAATCCAATGGTTAGTCTTAATTGGAGGATTAGTTTTCATCGGAATTCCTATTGCCTATACTGCCGTGGGAGGTTACGATGCAATCAAAACTACCTTAGCACCCGAATATTTATCGCTGACCAATGTAAAATGGTATCAAATCTTAAACTGGTCCATCACTATAATTCCTATTTGGTTTGTGGGAATGACCTTGTACCAAAGAATTTATGCCAGCAAAGGCGAAAAAGAGGCGAAAAAAGCATGGCTGATTGCCGGTGTTTTTGAATGGCCGATAATGGCCTTTATGGGCGTAATTCTGGGAATGCTGGCAAAAGTGGCGGCAACAAAAGGAATGTTTAACGGAATTACCGATGCCGCTTCGATGGATAGCGAAATGGGATTGCCTATTTTATTAGCCACTATACTTCCAGTAGGACTCATGGGATTAATGCTTTCTTCTTATTTCTCAGCAATACTTTCCACTGCGGATAGTTGCTTGATGGCTGCTTCTGGAAATATTGTTACTGATATTATCGCTAAATTTTCTAAAAAAGAAATGAGCCATAAAAGAGAACTTCAACTGTCACAAATTGTAACCTTACTTGTTGGATTTTTCGCCATCTTATTGGCCTCACAAATGCAAAATGTACTAGAACTGATGCTGTACTCCTATGCTTTTATGGTTTCAGGCTTATTCATTCCAGTAATAGGCGCTTTGTTTTGGAAGAAAAGTCATCCAATTGCTGCTTTTTGGAGTATGCTTTTTGGAGGTGCAACCACAATTTTACTAATCGTCACCGAGAATAAACTACCTTTAGGTATAAAATTACCAGAGCACTTAGATGCTAATATTTACGGAATTAGCATTTCACTGCTATTATTCGTTACACTATCACTTTATCATACTAATAAAAAAGAAAGACAAAATGGAATTCAAACAAATTAACGATACAACAGGAGAAGATGCCGTTTATACCAATCCAATTATAGCCTTATTTCTTTATGCTCATTTAGAACAATACGGCGATACCGTTGCGGATATTACTAAATGTATGGATTATGTTATGAATCCCAGTAAAGGAGGAAACATCATAGTTGGTATCGAAGAACAAAAAATTGTAGGTGTTGTGATCTTAAACAATACTGGAATGAAAGATTTTATTCCCGAAAATATTTTAGTGTATATCGCCGTAGACAATAGTCAACGCGGAAAAGGTTTTGGAAAACAATTAATGCAAAAAGCCATATCGATCGCTGAAGGAAATATTGCGCTACATGTAGAACCTGATAATCCGGCTAAAAAATTATATGAAAAATTAGGTTTTACCAACAAATACTTAGAAATGCGTCTCATAAAATAGACCAAAATGGAAAATTCAAACGCACTCATTCTTTTAAGAAAGGAATTACACCAACATCCTGAGGTTTCAGGACAAGAAATTCACACGGCAAAACGTGTTCTTTCTTTCCTTGAAAATTATCCTCCTGATGAAGTAATTACGGAAATAGGAAAAACTGGCGTAGCTGCTATTTATAAAGGTACAAAAACCGGTAAAACAATATTGTTTCGCTGCGAATTAGATGCTTTACCAATTGAAGAAATTAATATTTTTGAACATCGCTCCCTGTCCAAAGGAGTTTCTCATAAATGTGGACACGACGGTCATATCGCTATTTTATGCGGTTTAGCCATAGAATTGCATCAAAAACGACCAGTATCAGGGAATGTAATTTTACTATTTCAACCTGCTGAGGAAGATGGCACTGGAGCACAAAAAGTATATTTAGATCCAAAATTTGCTATACTTCAACCCGACTATGTATTTGCTTTGCATAATTTGCCTGGATATGAAATGCATCAAATTGTAGTTAAAAACAATACTTTTACTTGTGCTGTCAATAGTATCATAATTAAATTAAAAGGCAAGACTTCCCATGCAGGTGAACCTGAAAAAGGAATTAACCCTGCCTTGGCGATAGCCGCTATCATTACGGAATTCAATGCAATTATTCAGGCCGATATTGCTCAAGAAGACTTTTGCTTAATTACTCCAATTTACACCAAAATGGGCAAAAAAGCCTATGGCGTTTCTGCGGGCGCAGGAGAAGTTCATTTTACAGTGCGGAGTGACAGCAATTCGCAAATGAGAAAAATAGAAGGTACGCTAGAAAATGTAGCTCAAACAATTGCAAATAAATATAACTTGAGTTGTAAAATTAAATGGACACAGGGCTTTCAAGCCAATGAGAATAATAAGATGGCAGTAGATGCAATCAAAAAAGCAGCAAAAATAAATAATTTTGCATTGCTTGAAAAAGACAAACCATTTACTTGGGGTGAAGACTTTGGTTTATTTACACAACAGTATCCTGGCGCTATGTTTGGTCTGGGATCTGGAATAAACACACCTGCTTTACACAATCCTGATTATGATTTCCCAGATGAAATTATTGCAACAGGAGTGGCTATTTTTTACCAAATCAGTAAAGAAATTACAAATGCATACTAATTCACTTATAGAACTTAACCGTTCAGCCTATCAAAATAATATCGATTTTCTAAAAAAAACTTTCGGTAAAAAAGTAGTTCTTTCCTCGGTTGTAAAGGGAAATGCGTATGGTCATGGCGCGGAAGAGTTTGTAACTATGGCGTATCAGTGTGGTGTAACCCATTTTTCAGTATTTGACGTTCAAGAAGCGAAAGTAGTGAAAGAAGCCTTACAAGATCAAGCGACCGTAATGGTTATGGGTCTTGTTCAGGATGAAGATATGGAATGGGTTATTAAAAACAATGTTGAATTTTTTGTTTTTGATAAAAGCAGGTTAACACAAGCTTCAAAAACAGCAAAAAAACTCAATAAAAAAGCGATTTTACATATTGAAGTTGAAACTGGAATGAACCGGACTGGTTTTGACAAGAATGAGCTTAGTCATGTGATTTCTTTTTTACAAAAAGGGAAAGAGCAGCTTACTTTTAAAGGACTTTGCACACACTATGCCGGAGCGGAAAGTATAGACAAATATTACAGAGTTGATAAGCAAATTAAGAAATTTGAAGAAATATACCAATACTTTTGTAAAAATGACCTGAAACCTGAAATAAGACATTCCGCTTGTTCTGCAGCATCAATAATGTTTCCGCAAACGAGAATGGATATGGTGCGTATTGGAATAATGCAGTACGGCTTGTGGTCCAGTCCAGAAGTATTTGTAACCTATTTAAACTCTAAAAAAAGCAAAATTGACCCGCTGCAACGCGTTATCAGTTGGAAAAGCACGATCATGAGTATTAAAAAAGTCAATATTGGCGATTTCATAGGTTATGGCAGCAGTTTTATGGCTAAAAGGAAAATGAAAATTGCGGTTATCCCCATTGGCTACTGTCATGGATACAGTCGCTCTTTAAGCAACCAAGGACGGGTACTGATCCACGGCCAACGCTGCATAGTAGTGGGTTCCGTAAATATGAATATGATGACCGTTGATGTGACTGATGTCGATATAGCAAAAAAAGAAGATGAAGTTATGCTGATTGGTACGCAAAAAGAGCTATCCGTTTCTGTAGCCTCATTTAGTGACTTCAGCAACCAACTTAATTACGAATTATTAACTCGGATTTCTAAAGCAATTCCACGTAAAATTATAGAATAATGGCCTTTATAAAATTATATCGCAAAAAACTCGAAGAAAATTATGCCTTTCTGGATCACATTTTTAAATCTAGAAATATCCAGTGGGGCGTAGTTTCCAAACTTTTATGTGGAAATAAAATATATCTCAAAGAAATAATTGCTTTAGGAGTTCGGGAAATTCATGATTCCAGAGTGAGCAATTTAAAAAAAATCAAAGCATTGGATCCAGAAATTCAAACTGTTTATATAAAACCACCAGCAAAACGAAGTATTGAAAGTATTGTTAAGTATGCCGACATCAGTTTTAATACTGAAATCTACACCATACAATTGCTTTCTAACGAAGCTGTAAAGCAAAATAAGATTCATAAAGTCATTATCATGATCGAAATGGGTGACCTTCGAGAAGGTGTTATGGGTGAAGAGCTAATCGCTTTTTACGGTACTATTTTAAAAATGCCAAACATCGAGATTTCAGGAATAGGAACTAATCTCAATTGCCTTAGCGGTGTAATGCCTACGCAAGACAAGCTCATTCAATTGAGTTTATATAAGCAATTAATTGAAGCTAAATTCAATATAAGCATTCCGTTTGTCTCTGGTGGAACCTCCGTGGCAATTCCGCTTATACTTAAAAATGCCCGCCCAATGGCTGTCAATCATTTTCGAATAGGCGAAGCGCTCTTTTTTGGAAAAGATCTATTTACCGGCGATACTATGGAGGGAATGCATAACGATGTATTCAAATTATACGCTGAAATTATAGAAATTACCGAAAAACCAAATACACCTACAGGTGAATTAGGTGAGAATGTCGCAGGAAATTCTTTTTCTATGAATGACGTTACCGATTTAGGAATCACGTCCTTAAGAGCCATCTTAGATATTGGGTTGTTAGATATGCAACCGCAGTATTTAGAATCGGATGATGCTGATATTACTATTGTAGATGCCAGTTCTGATATGCTTGTTATTGACATTTCAAATTCTAAAAAGATTTATAAAATTGGAGATTTAGTTGCTTTTAAAATTAGGTACATGGGTGCTTTGTATCTTTTAAATTCAGATTACATCGAAAAAACAATCGAGTAGTAAAGTACTTAAGCGAGGCGCATTGCTAGATCAAAAGCAAAAAATTGCACTAATTTCTAAAGATTACTTCTTAGAAATTAGTGCAATTTACGTTTACTATTTTGTCCAGATGCTAAGTGCTATTTTACCTTTACAAAGCGGTCAATTCCTTCTCTTAACCAACCTTTGTAAGCATTTATATCGGAGTTATAACTTTCTGGTTTATCGGATAACATAGTACCTTCTGTGTCTAAAATGATATAATACGGTTGTGCGTTGGCTTTAAATTTGGTAATTTGAAAATCACTCCATTTATTTCCAATACTTACAATTTCTTTCCCCGTTTCTTTGGATACATATTGTTCGCTTTTTGGTAATTCTCTTTTGTCATCAACATAAAGAGAGATTAACACCACTTCTGCTTGTAATATTTTTAGAATCGCAGGATCGGACCAAACATAATCTTCCATTTTTCTACAATTGACGCAAGCATATCCTGTAAAATCAAGCAAAATCGGCTTATTTACTGATTTGGCGTAGGCCAATCCTTTTTCATAATCTTCAAAAGCAATCAGGTCATGCGGCCCTAAATGTGCGCCTTCCGGCAAAATTTGAGCTGTTGCGTTTGAACTGCCTTTTGAATTTCCTACACCATAAGGGCTTTCGCTATAAGTCATTGGTGGTGGGAAACCAGAAATTAATTTTAATGGCGCTCCCCATATACCAGGAATTAAATAGATTGTAAAAGCCAAAACTACTAAGCCAAAAGACAATCGGCCCACAGAAATATGTGTCATGGGACTATCATGTGGAAGTGTAATTTTTCCAAAAAGATAGAATGCCAATGTTCCAAAAATAGCAATCCAAATGGCCAAGAAAACTTCTCTTTCCAAGAAATGCAACTGTAATACTAAATCTGCATTCGACAAAAATTTGAAGGCCAATGCCAGTTCTAAGAATCCTAAAACTACTTTAACGGTATTCAACCAACCACCCGATTTTGGTAAAGAATTCAACCAACCCGGGAACATCGCAAATAACATGAATGGTAAGGCTAAAGCCAATGAAAATCCGAACATTCCAACAATAGGTGCGATTCCGCCTTTAGAAGCAGCTTCGACTAAAAGGGTTCCTACGATTGGTCCGGTACATGAAAAAGATACAATCGCAAGTGCCAAAGCCATAAATAAAATTCCAATTATTCCGCCTCTATCGGCCTGATTATCTACTTTATTTGCCCAAGAATTAGGCAGCATAATCTCAAAAGCACCTAAAAATGAAGCCGCAAATGTGACTAACAAAACAAAGAAAATAATATTAAACCAAACATTGGTCGACAACGCATTCAGTGCATCGGCACCAAAAATCCACGTCACTAAGAATCCTAAAACTACATAAATGAAGATGATAGCAATTCCATAAATAATGGCATTTCTAATTCCTTTTGCCTTTGTTTTACTTTGTTTCGTAAAGAAACTTACCGTCATAGGAATCATCGGGAAGACGCATGGCGTAAGCAATGCAGCAAATCCAGATAAAAAAGCAATGAAGAAAATAGACCACAATCCCCTTTGTTTGGAAGGCTTCGTATCCAGAACAGGAACTTTTTCAGGAGTAACAACCTGTTCTTTATTTGCATCTGTATTTGTAACTACAGTGTCAACATTAGCTGAATCTATTGTCGTTAAATTTGTTGGTATAGTAGCGATTTCTGCTGCTTTTGAAGCCGCAGGAATGGTAAACGTGAAACTCTTTTCTATATTAATACAAACATCTTTACAAACCTGATAATTAAAATCAACTTTTATTTCCGTAAGCTTCGGATTTATTATTGTAATTTCTTGTTGGATTTGACCTTTCTTTTCAAAGAATGTTTCGTTAACCTCAAAAATGTCATTATAGGCCGTTCTTGTTTTACTTTCTTTAGCCTTACCTACTAAAGTAAAATTTCCTTTTTGATTTTTGAAGATGATTTCTAATGGTAATGGCCCACCATCTGGAGTAAACTGCGAATACAAATGCCAATCATTTTCTATAACCGTATTGAAGGTTAGGATGTAATTAGTCTCGGATTTTTTTTCAATTTTAGTAGTCCATTTTGCTGGATCTAAAATCTGGGCATTTCCATTGGCAAAAGCCAAAAAAGCAAGAAGTATAAATAGTAGTTTCTTCATTATTCTAATTGTATTTTAAGTATATTCTTTGTTGTGTTGTCTATTCTAAAGCGCTCATCCTGACGAAGACCTATTACCCAAACTATCTCAGTATTGGAACATAAAAGCCATTTGCTTTCTTTCTCAATCAAGGATAATTTTTCATCTTTAAACAGTTTACTGATCTTTTTTGATTTACCATCCATCCCAAAAGGTTGAAAATGATCGCCTTCATTCCAGTGGCGCAAAACCAATGGATAGTGTAATTTATCAGCGTCCACAAATATAGTTTTATTTGAACCGATACTAATGTCCATTACTTTGCAAAAGGTAAGATTTAAGGGAATATTAACTTCTTTTTGATTTTCTAAAATTGCATACTCCTGAATTTCATCTTCCTCATTCAGGCGGCTCAAGAGTAAGGAATCCCGATCTTTTAGCAAGCGGTATTCCGAAGAATAAACACATTTACCCGATTGGCTATCGACTAGATCATAAATATCAACCCATGCTTTAAATCCAAATTCATTGAGCCATTGGTACAAATACGATTTGTAGTTCGGTAACTTTTGTAATTTCTTTAAATCAAAATAAATGGTATCGCCATCTTGCTGTGCAACTTGTTGATACACCATAATAGCCGCATCATCGACCATATCCTGAGCTTGTTGCAAATATCCTTGTGTTTTGTGAAACGATAAGAGGAAATTGGGATTCAATTCCTTTAACAGTGGAACAACATGATGGCGGATTTTATTGCGAAGGTACTTATCAGAGGCATTACTGCTGTCTTCACGCCATTGTATACCATGTAAAATCGCATATTCTTCCATTTCTTCTTGGCTAAATGCCAAAAGTGGGCGTACTACTTTTTCGTTTTGTTCTGGAATACCTATTAATCCCTCTAAACCAGTACCACGTGACAGATTGATAAGAAAGGTTTCTAAATTATCATCAGCATGATGTGCGGTAAGAATATAATCGTATTTTTCTGTTTCTAATAATTCATAAAACCAATTGTATCGCAGCTCGCGAGCCGCAACTTGAGTAGATATTTTATAATCTTCGGAGAAGGCTTTGGTGTCAAATTGTGTTATAAAAATTGGAATATTATTTGCGGAAGCATATTCCTGCACAAAATTCTGATCTCCAAAACTTTCTATTCCGCGAAGTTGAAAGTTACAATGTGCAATTCCTATTTCGTAGTCCAAGTGCTGCAACAAATGCACCATCACCATACTATCTTTGCCACCGCTAGTAGCTATAAGTATCTTTTTACCGCGTAGAAACTGAAAATTATGTAACAGGTGATTTTGAAATTTTTGTAGCATATTCAAATTTAATTAATTCCTTTTGATTTAACTTAAAACCTCTCGCATTGCTTTTGCTTTTAGCAAACATTCCTCGTATTCTTTTTCAGGAATAGACTGCGAAGTAATGGCACTTCCTACAGAAAATGAAACATATTTCTTTTCTTGATTGTATAAAATACTTCGAATAACTACATTAAAATCAAAATCTCCGTTTGGTGTAAAATACCCTACTGCTCCACTATATAAACCTCGTTTTGTTTCTTCAAGTTCTTCAATGATTTTCATCACCGAAATTTTTGGTGCTCCAGTCATACTCCCCATTGGAAAAGTTGTTTTCAAAACATCTAAAGCCGAATATTGCGCATCTAATTTTGAAATAACAGTTGAGATCATCTGGTGCACTTGCATAAAAGAATAAATTTTACAGAGTTCTTTTACTTCAACAGATCCTTTTTGTGCAGTGCGTGATAGGTCGTTTCGCACTAAATCCGTTATCATAATATTCTCTGATCTCTCTTTTGCATCTGCCGCCAATTCATTTTTTGATTTTTCATCTTCAATTGGGTCTAAAAATCGTTTTGAAGTTCCTTTAATCGGTTGCGAAACAATCAGTTCTCCTTCTTTCCTTACATAGCGTTCTGGTGTCGCCGAAAGTAAAAAGTGTGTATTATTTTTAAAAAAAACAGCAAATGGAGGCTGAGAAATTTCGTTAAGTTTTATAAATTTTTTAAAAGGATCTAGGATTGCATTTTCGGCAAAAAACTCCATGCAAAAATTGGCTTCATAGATGTCCCCACGATGAATGTATTCCAAAATTTTAGCCACTTTTTGAAGATAATTCTCTTTCCGAATTCGTTGTTGAATGGCTGTTTGTGAATCCTTATTACTGAACACTGAATACTGAACACTTATTTCTTCAAAATCTTCCTCCACTTCATCACCACACATATTGAGGTATTGAATTTCGAGTTCATTTCCTTTCAATAAAAACAGTTTTTTAGGCTGAAAGAAATACAAATCGGGAAATTCTAATCCGTCAAAATTATGAGATTGTAACTCCTCAATATCATTTTTTAAATCATACGATAAATAGCCAAAAAGCCAGTCTTTGGTACTTTGCTGGTATTGTTTCAAGTCTTCAAAAGCATTGTGAAAATCAGTTTTAATGGATGTTAATGCATCAACAGCAAGAACACAATCATAACTGGAATAATTTTGTGGATAATCATTACTGTCCAAATAAATGATTTCTCGAAACTGTTGAGACCATAATAAAAGCTGTTCTTTAAACAGTTTTGGATCAGAAATGGTCTTGTAAATTGAAGTTCTCAAAAAGTATTGGTATTTAAAATTCAAAATTACAATAAAAAATAAACCTTCAATAATTGATTTTACTAAAAATAGCTTATTTTTTTGTAAATTTGGTAAAGCAGAATCAATTTTGGTTTTTTCGTATCCACCCGAGCAACTACATATTGTTTAGTTCAATAAGATTAATGATAGGAGCGTAATTTTACAATGGTTTAGATTCCGCTAGCTGCTTGTAATTGTGGGGATACAGGTCTGTAATATTCTTGTGGTTTATAGATTGGATATTTTCAAGGGTATATTTTAGCCACTCAAAAGGATTTACGTTATGCTTTTTGCAGTTAGTAAAAAAGGTATAGGCCATAGCCGCTCTTTGAGCAGCATC
>NZ_JADOVC010000021.1:0-72067 GCF_015751645.1 Flavobacterium sp. CG_9.1 | reverse complement strand
AATTCAACTGTTTTCATAATGTCGTTTTTTAGGACATCTAAGTTACGAAAAACTCATCGGTGTTTGCGTTTGCTAAATCATGGATATTTCATAATACGATAATGCTGCTTTTGTTTTTGAGATAAAAGTAGACTTGTCAATTTTACTTTCATCATCTGGAGCGACACCAAAATAGGGTAGCATAGTAACGGCTCCAATAGGGGCATCCTGAAGGTATTTCCATGTTGATAAATTATGATCCGCATTACGAATGTTTTTTACCAATAGTGGGAATCCAGCGGCACCAGTTCCGCCAAAAATGGAACTAATAATAAAAATTCGATCTTCCTGACTAAAAGTAGATGCGAAATTTTTAAAATCTTCTGATTGTTTGAATTGATTTAAAACTACACTCCCAATATTAGGGTTTCCTTTAAAACCTACTTCCATATCTGCATTTAGATTGTCTTCTGAAAACAATAAATTGATTAAGGCTTTATTGTTTTCATCCAAACCACTATATTGGATATAATCTTTAAACTTTTCGTTTTTTATATCACTTAAAACCAATCTGAAATTTTGTGTGATATTTGATATTTTTGTTTTGAAAAATTGATTTTTATCAGCATCGGTAAAACTTAATTTCAGATGGATTTGTTGATAATTTTTTAATATATCAATGGTGCGGCTAACATCTCCATTAGCCTCGTCAGGATCGATTATAATAGGTACAACTTCATATTTATTGATGTCTACACCTGATGCCAAAAGCATCGCAAGCGATTTTATTACTCTTGAACCGGTACCGCCAATTCCAAACACATATAATTTAGCCATGATTTTAATTTTTTTAGAAAGGTGTTTTACTTGCTCGAACACTTTTAATTTTTAATACTATTGAAAACAGAAAAGAAAAAATTATTGCCCAAAGCACATTTACCATTGAAAAAGTAAAATGTTCCGTAAACGAATAGGGGCTTCCCTCTGTTGATGTGGAATAAAAGTCTTCAATTGCTACTGTACTTTGGTAGTAGGCCGTAGCAAAATTTATTATTCCAATGACTAGTATCCAGATCAACCAAAATCTTTTTTTATAAAAACCGCCGTAGTTTGAAATGAAATAGTAATAGATTAATTCTAGAATTGCAGAACTTATAAGCATTATGAGGCCAATACTCATATATGCATTAGCTTCGAACAAATCATTAGAGAATCCGTCTAAATAAAATAGGTCTCCAAGAAAAGTTCCTTCATATAAAATTGCAAAAAAATCATTCATATAGTTATTTTTTAATATTTATTGTTAATTCTAAATAGTCATTGTTTTTGGATTCGGTTTCATAAGCTTCATTGATTCCTTCGATGAGATACTTTATTCCAAATGTATTATTACTGTTTTGGCTTACGTTACTGTCATCATTAGTATTCGTTTCATACACCCATTTAGGGATCTGTTTTTTTAACGTAAAAGTCAGGTTAGTAAAGTTTGGTGTTGTAGATTCAAAAACAATGTAATGCGTTGGTTTCGCATTTGTCTTAGCCAACATATTAACTGAATTTGGTTTTATGTTTTTCTCCGTAAAGGGATACATTCCTTTAATTTTATAATTAGCATCTTTAATGGAGTAATTTCTTTTATCTAGGATATAACTATCTTCAACTGGGATAGAGCTCATGTCTACAGCCACAGCGAATATTAAGTTAGAGGAATTTCTATCATTAATCGATATATCTTCAATTCCCTTTATAGCACCATTATCTGAAAAACCTCTGTCGGGTTTGAATCTACCAGAATCTTCGTTTGTATTGATAACAGAAAAATAAATTCCTTGAGAATAATTATTTAAAGTTAAATTGTATTTATTCTCAAATCCTTCCACTTTTCCCTTAACCAATTTAATGTTTTCATTAAAGTTAGTCATTGCTTTATCAGTGGCCATTATGGTAATGTAATAGGGTCTCAGTTGACCGGATATTTGCGTTTTTTTATTGTCTTTATCATAATAAGTCCCGTTAAACTCGGAGGTCAGTTTGACAATAGAAGTTGCTAGCCTTTCCTTGCTTTTGAATTTTGTTAAAAAAGCATCTTTGGTCAGGCTTTTTTGGTCACTTAATAAATCTCCTGTCTTACTTCCTTTGATTGAGTAAATACAATCAGATAAAAGAATTGACATGGTGTCTTTAGCTGTTTTATTCAAAATCTGATTGAAGATATTATTGAGGTTACTATTATCTGTATCACCAATTTTAAAAGTCTTTGTGTTTAAGGTTTTTGAAAATGTAACGATATCTCCATGTATTTGGGTAGGATAAATATCAGAATTGATAAAATGGATATTTATATTTTTTTCACCGTAATAATATTTCAACATCACTAATAAATCACGAATAGCTCCTTTGAATTGGGTATTCCCATTCACATACCCATTCATACTACCGGAATTTTCAATATAAATATTTATAAAATAATTTTTTGGTGGTCCAGATGGACTTTGATCTTCTACTTTATAACCTTTTTTTTCTAAAAATGTGATCAGTTTGGTTTTATCAAAACTAGCATTAGTAAAAAACTTTTTGAATTTTCTATCCGTTTCAAATAGTTTAATTTCTACAATTAAATTATTAATTTCTAAGGGCGTTATTTTGGAATCACTTTTGGAGTATTCTTGAGCATTATCTTCAAAAGTGCTATAATCACTTCCACAACTCGTAAGCAGAAGACAAAAGAATAAGATTAGGGGAAAGAGAATTTTATGCATTTTAGCTATTTAATTTTAATAATTATATTACCCTGAGTAACTTCAAGTACATTGATGCCATCAGCTATTTTTATAAATTCATCCAAAAGATATTGGCTAGTATCATCGTGCTTTACAGTTATGCTAGCTGTCGAGTCAAGAATTTCATAATTTAAACTTTTCACGAAATTTAAACTTCGTAATTGTCGTAATACTTCCTGTAAATTGCTGTAGTTAACATTTCTAACTTCTAAGGTAGTAGTGTTATCAACTACAAGGAAGTTATCATGTACCACTCTTCTAATTACTGTTTCTTTTACTTCGGGACTAGCTGTAGCATTTTGTAATTTGGTTTGTGCTTTTGGATTTACACCATAGTCATTTGAATAATTTTGACCCTCATCAAAAAGCATCCATAAACCATATAATGGAATTATTTGCCACCAACCATTATTTCCCATATCATGGCATCTTTTTGCACCTTGCGCTAATAATAGCCAAAATAAAGGGATTATTAAAACGCTTAATAATCTAAATTCTTTAGATAAAAGTAGTATTACAGTATAAATAATGTAAAACAATATGAGACTTATTCCATATTCTAGTCTTCGAATTCTGCCGTCAAGTGAAAAAATACGTGTGAACATATATAAGATTATTTAGTAAATCGTTTTTTCAGTAAATTAACTGGAACTGTATTGGATATAAACCGAATTAGCTACTAAAGTAAAAAGTAGTAAAAAAAGTATTTTTTTCATAATGCACCGTTGTAATGTTACTTATCCAAAAACTCTAAGCAAACCTAATAATATTCAAACTTTATATTTTACGGTATTCCTCATTATGTGAAAAAAAATATTTATTAAGTTTTTTTATCATCAATTCTACTTCTAGGCTATCGAATGTAAATAAACATCGATTACAATAAATTAACAATACCCACTTTTAGTGATATTTTATTTATTTTTAATGAGGTGTTGAAATACAATTCTAATGTTGAGGAGTGCGGAGATAGCAATTTTTTTTACTAGTAAAACTATAATAAAGATGGAATATCGTTCTGCAAATTGAACTAGATACGATTAACGTAACTTAAAAGAAAAACAAGATTGCTTTAGCAGGATTGTGCTGGATTTTTAGAAACTTGATCCATTTTAAAACAGCTGATTTGCAAGTTTTATCCATAAAAAAACCCCAACATCTGTTGGGGTTTTGTGACCTTGACTGGATTCAAACCAGTAACCTCTTGAGCCGTAATCAAGTGCGCTATTCAGTTGCGCCACAAGGCCTTTTGCAAATCGTTATAATAACCTGATTGCGGGTGCAAATATAGGGATAAATGTGTAATTTGCAACTGTAAAATTGTAAAAAAATAAAAAAAAATGTCATTAGAAAAGTATATCCGTGATATTCAGGGTTTTCCTAAGGAAGGGATTTTGTTTAAAGACATCACTCCCTTGTTAATTGACCCTGTTGCAAGGAAAAAATGTCTTGAAATATTGGTTTTATCGCTTAAAGATAAAAAAATTGATAAGGTAATAGGGGTGGAGAGTCGCGGTTTTTTCTTCGGAATGCTGCTCGCTCAAGAATTAAATGTAGGTTTTATTCCAGTTCGAAAACCACACAAGCTGCCCTATGAAACTATTTCGGCAACGTATGATTTAGAATACGGAACCGATACGTTAGAAATTCACACTGATGCGATTCAAAAAGGAGACCGAATTCTGATTCACGATGATGTTTTGGCAACAGGAGGAACGGCGGAAGCAGTTTGCGAATTGGTGGAACGATTGGGTGGAGAAATCGTGCAATGCAATTTCCTGATGGAATTAGCTTTCTTAAATGGAAGGGCAAAAATCAAAGGCAATGAAATTTTTGCCGCAATTACTTATTAATCTAATGCACGTGTGGTTAGGTAATATCTAAAACCAATAATTGCCATCTGCCATTTCTTGGCTTTGACCAAATCCAGACGCTGCTTGGTAAAACTAGGTAATATGACTTTGTTGATTTTTGCTAGGATTTTGTACATAAGGTTTATTTTGTACAAAGATATAAAAAAAGACGGTTTTGATTGAAACCGTCTTTTTTAACACTTACTATTTATTTTCTTTTTGTTTGGCTTGATAGTCTTCCATTTGCTTCTCGTAGACTTTCATTTTCTTTTCGAAAATTTCCATTTTGGCATTAAAAGGCTTCATTTGTTGATCAAATTCATCCATTTTCTTTTCGAAATCGGCTATTTGAGGTGCCATTGCTTCCATTTTTGCATTAAATTCTTCCATTTTTTTGTCAAACGCTGCCCACGCTTTTTTATCACCATTTACCGGAGAACCTTTTGGCGCTAAAGGTGCTTTTGGAAAATTAAGTGCTTTGGGAGTTTTAAAGTTAAAAGTAGGAGGTGTTGGTGGAGTAGGAGGCGTTGGTGGTTGTTGCATATTGCCTTTACTAGCAACATAGTTTTTAGTAAGGATACGGATGGAATTTTTATTTGACACAGCGTCCTTTTGGACATCAACAGAGGTTATTTGATTTGGATTCATACTTTCAGCTTCGAGAGGGCTTACTTTTTTTCCATCAATATAATAATCAGCATCTCCCGGAACACCATTTACCTCTTTGGTTACCTGTGTAACAGTATAAGTGTCTTTTGTTATTTTATGAATAGATATTTTGTTTGGATCAATTTTTTCAGTGCCTAAGTCGCTATATGGAATTTTAAAAGTGAATTGAGAAGCATTTTCATCAGTTTTCTCTTTTGTCGTAATTTTAATAATAGATTGATCCTTATTTTTACTTACATCCATTGTTTTAATAGCTTTTGGATCTAATTTATCTAACTCGTTTTGAGTTGTTTTTACCCCATTGATAAAAATTTCTTTGGTTGTAGACAAAGGCGCGTTAGGAGAAATTAAAACACTTTTTTTATTCAATTGAATATCATCTTCAGCGAAATCTATGGTAAGGATTCCGTTTTCATTTTTAGAAATAATGATTCCAAATGTATTGATAGCTTCAGTTCCTTTGATTGCCATTTCCTGATTCTTTTCCTCTCCTTTTTGTAAATTAACTTTAATAGCGATTAATTCATTTTTTGAGTTTCTTTTTATCCTAGAAAAAACGGCCTTTATTCCATAGTTTTTGTTTAAAGCAGTAGTTTTTTCTTTAAGTTCTTCATCTGTAGTATTTTTATTTATTTTGTACACATCCACTGAATTTTCAATTGCTGTGGAAGATTCGATTATCATTTTTTCTGAACTTTTTTCCTGTGCAATGGTTTCAATTTGGAATAAAAACATAAAGGCAAATAGGGCAGGAAGTACAAGTGCATACTTCCAAGAATTCCTTTTGTTTGATTGATTTTTGTTTAACATAACGATTCGTTTTTTGATTAATGATTGATAAAAATGATTGGTAATGGCAACACAATTTTCATGTGTTGTTATTTTTAAAAGCGTGAGTTGATACGCTTTCTTGTCGGATAATTTTCTGGTGGCTTCGCTATCAGCAATGAATTCTAAGTTTTGTAAAATGGCCTTTTTGTACCACCAAATGAATGGGTTGAACCAAAAAATAACGCAAAAAATTCTAGAAATCAACACATCTACAGTATGATTTTGTTCGCTATGCACCTTCTCATGTTCTAAAATATTCTGTAATTCAAAACTGCTGTATAAGGAAGAATTGTAAACGATTGTGTTGAAATAGGAGAAAGGAGCAATATTTTCAGTCGTGTCTATAAACTTAAAATCAGCTTGACGTTCTATTGTTTTTCCTTTAAAAATCTTTCGCAGGCTATAAAAATCAAACCCAAATTTGGTTAATAAACATAATGTGATTAAAGAATAAGTCAAAGCCAATCCTAAATATATATACTCTTCAGTATGATTTTCCTCAGTAGCGGTTCTTATGGGTAAGGAAGACCAGTCATAATTTACAGGTGTAGGTTCTACCCACATTATTTGGGTGAAAACTACTAATGGTAAAACAGTAGCGGTTAGTAATCCTGCTAAAAGGAACCAACGATTTGCAGTAAAAAAAGTTTCTTTGCGCAACAGAAAATGATACGCTATAAAAAACAAAAAAAGTAAACCGCAGGACTTTATTAGGTAGATTGCAACTGATTCCATAAATAATTATTTTAGAAAATGACACTTATAAACATACAACTATTTTGCTTCTTGATTTTCAATCATGGCTAAAATCTCTCGTAATTCCGCAGCTGAAATTTTCTCTTCTTTGGCAAAATGAGACACCATATTTTTATAGGAACTATTGAAATAATTATCGATTGCCGTGTGCATAAAGCGTTTTCTATAGTCCTCTAAACTCACGATAGGATAGTATTGGTGCGTGTTTCCAAAAGCATTATGAGATACAAAACCTTTTTCTTCCAGATTACGTACAATAGTAGAAAGTGTGTTGTAATGCGGTTGTTCTTTTATGATTTCAGCCAAGATTTCTTTTACAAATGCTTTTTTAAGCTTCCATAAAATGTGCATGATTTCCTCTTCTTTGTTGGTCAGTTTTTGCATGATATTATTTTTTACGAAATTCTTTAGTTTCAATTTCAACAACTCCGTTTAGTGCTTTTTCACCATATTTTTTTAGCGCAATTTGCTTGGTACTTTCGGGCCCATTGGATGGTTTTTGAACACCTACTGAGACGATTTCTTCAGGTTTCAATTTATCTAGAGTTTCATAGTCACTAATTTTCCCGTTAATAACGATGACTGCTTTTTTGTAATCTACATTTTTATTGTTTTGAATTCTAGAGATGTTTTCCTCTGGCTTAGAGATTCCAAAACTAATTCCCCAACCCTTATTTTCCTTTTCGGTTATTTCAATTGCACCATTTTTTGCTGCCTTACCATATTTTGCTGTTGCTTCTTCTTCTTTTAAAACGTTAACTGCTTCAATGGTATTAGGATCAATGTTATCGGCTGTAGTTTGATTGCCGGCTACTTGACCGTTTACAACTAGGAGTGGTTTTTTTGAATTTTTCTTTCTTAGTGCTTTCTTTGGATTCTTTATTTTTTTGGTTGTAATTTCCCAAACACCATCTTTACCAAATTCACCATATTTAAGCATTGCCTCTTCTGGATCCAAGATATTTTGAGTGTCAAAATCTTCGTCAAAAGATATTTTAAGTGGAATTCCTTTTACTTGTTTTCTGCCATTTAATACAATTAGGTATTCTCTACCGTCTTTGGACATGCTATTCAAACTCCATGATTTATCTTGTTGTACATCTGAAATAACTGCGTGTCGGGGTTGCACTGTATCAGATGCATTTTGACTTTTATTGATATGGTTAAAATGTTGACTTAAGTGTGCATTCTCCTTTGCATTAGCTTGAAAACCAAAGTTAACGCTACCTGATTTCTCTTTTTCTACAAAAATAGCAAATGGTTTAATTGGGCTTTCTTCTTCAACTAAATATACTTTTTTTGCGCCCTTATTGTTTTGTAAAACGACGTTAATGGCAATGATATGGCCCTCACTATTTACTTTGATATTGGAAAAATTGACATCTAGATCGAATTCTTGTTTAAAAAGTTTGCTCTCCACATTCAGTACTTCTTCAGTTGAATTTGAGTTGACCTCGAGAACAGCTTTATCAATACTACTTTTAAAAGAAACATGACTTTCTTTTTGCTGAGCGATTACTTCAATTTGGAAGAATAATACAAAAGCAACTAATGCAGGCAGTATTATTGCATATTTCCAAGAATTCCTTTTGCTAGATTGATTTTTGTTTAACATAACGATTCGTTTTTTGATTAATGATTGATAAAAATGATTGGTAATGGCAACACAATTTTCGTGTGTTGTTATTTTTAAAAGTGTGAGTTGATATGCTTTTTTGTCAGATAATTTTCTGGTGGCTACGCTGTCAGCAATGAATTCTAAGTTTTGTAGAATAGCTTTTTTGTACAGCCAAATGAATGGATTGAACCAAAAAATAGCACAAAAAAATCTTCCAATCAAAACGTCTACGGTATGATTTTGCTCACAATGTACTTTTTCGTGTTCTAAAATGTTCTCTAGCTCGGCAGTACTGTATAATGAAGAATTGTAAACGATTGTGTTGAAATAGGAAAAAGGAGCAATATTTTCAGTCGTGTCTATAAACTTAAAATCAGCTTGACGTTCTATTGTTTTTCCTTTAAAAATCTTTCGCAGGCTATAAAAATCAAACCCAAATTTGGTTAATAAACCTAATGTGATTAAAGAATAAGTCAAAGCCAATCCTAAATAAATATACTCCTCAGTATGATTTTCCTCAGTAGCGGTTCTTATGGGTAAGGAAGACCAGTCATAATTTACAGGTGTAGGTTCTACCCACATTATTTGGGTGAAAACTACTAATGGTAAAACAGTAGCGGTTAGTAATCCTGCTAAAAGGAACCAACGATTTGCAGTAAAAAAAGTTTCTTTGCGCAACAGAAAATGATACGCTATAAAAAACAATAAAAGTAAACCACAGGATTTAATTAGGTAGATTGCTACTGATTCCATAAATAATTATTTTAGAAAATGACACGTATAAACATACAACTATTTTGCTTCTTGATTTTCAATCATGGCTAAAATCTCTCGTAATTCCGCAGCCGAAATTTTCTCTTCTTTTGCAAAATGCGATACCATATTTTTATAAGAACTATTAAAGTAATTATCGATTGCCGTGTGCATAAAACGTTTTCTGTAATCTTCTAAACTCACGATTGGATAGTATTGGTGTGTGTTTCCAAAAGCGTTATGGGATACAAATCCTTTTTCTTCCAGATTACGCACAATGGTAGAAAGTGTGTTGTAATGCGGTTGATCCTCTGTGATTTCTGCCAATACTTCTTTTACAAATGCTTTTTTAAGCTTCCATAAAATGTGCATGATTTCCTCTTCTTTATTGGTCAGTTTTTGCATGATTTTTTTATTTAAATCAAACGTACAACTATATTTTTAGTTCGCAAACTGTTTTTATAGTTATTTAACTAATTTTTTAGTTTCTGACAGATGAAGGAACTGAATTGAAGTGTTAAATCACGTTTTTGAAACGTAAAATAACTCCAAAATATACAAATGCATTATCTGAATACTGTAGAGAAAAATAATTTTTGGAAACCTATTAATTTTGCTCTTTTCGAACCAATTTTTGCAGCCAGATACAACCCGTTACAGAAAGTATTCCCAATGTTCCCATGACAAACCAGTTGGCTTGGTATCCAAAAGTGGCAATAATTTCCAGTCCGGTTTTAGAACTCGCAATGTGCGCTAAGCTGAAACTCATTGTAAATAAAGCCATATAGCGCCCTTCATGACCTTTCGGCGCACGACTTAAAGCGAAAGAGTTGGAGAAAGGAAAGATGAACATTTCGCCAAAAGTGATAAAAATAATACTCACAATCAGTATTCCTGCCCACATATTGATCATTAAGACATAAAAACTGACGGACATCAGGAAGGAACCCCAAAGAATAATTTTAAGTGTATCGATGCCTTTTCTTTGGCTAAAACTAACAATTGGCATTTCCAGAAAGAAAATCAACAGTCCATTTAAAGACAGTAAAAGTCCGCTTTGAAACTCTGTTAACCCAAATTTTTCATTATGATAAAGCGGTAAAGTAGTGAAAAGTTGAAAGAAAAGCATGGCAGTTATAAAGCAGACAAACAAGAATATCCAGAATATCTTATCTTTAAAAACAGATGCTGGAATTTCGGTTTCGCTATTGGCGGAGTCTAAATCGGCTGGTTTTTTGCGTTCTTTCACTAATACCGTAAAAATTAATATCGAAATAATACATGAACTTCCATCTACCCAAAATAATCCGCTGTACCCTAAATTCATAATAATTAATCCTCCCAAAGCAGGTCCTGCGGTAAAACCTAAATTCACTGCCAGTCTAACTAGAGTCAGCGCTCTGGTGCGATTCTCAGGTTTAGCGTACGTCGCCAAGGACACAAACATTGCGGGACGAAACATGTCAGCAACGGTCATTATAACGAACATTCCAATGCATAATCCCCAAAACGTTCGAATGTATTGTACCAAAAACAGTAAAATTCCACTAGTGAATAAACTGAAAACCATAATTTTATAAAAACCTATTTTGTCGGATAATTTACCGCCAAGCCACGAACCCAACATCGAACCAAAACCAAAAGCAACCATAATCCAGCCCACTTGTGCATAGGAAAAGCTCAAATCTTCTTTCAAATACTTGGACAAAAACGGTAAAACCATTGTACCAGCACGATTGATAAAAGTGATGAGTGTCAGAATCCAAATTTCTCTGGTAAAGCCCTTGAAATTATTTATGTAACGTTGAAAAGCAGTTTTGAGCATAAGGTTCATTTCTAAGCTACAAATTTACAATGTTTTTTAGGAGCTTTTTCCAGCTATTCGTTACAATCTTTTATTTTTTTTGCAGCAAAAAAATAAAAGGATTTCTCCCGAAGCATCGGGACTATCTGGGCTAGGAATTCGCCTTATAAACTTATTTATTCCAATACATAAACGTTGCCGCTTTATAACTTTTAAACTATTTTTGCATAAAATCATACAAATGAAAAATCTGCTACTTTTTGCGTTTTTAGTTCAATTAAATTATGGCTTTGGCCAAAACAAATTTGATGTTTCGGCGGTGGAAAAATTCCAAACAGAATTGAATGCAGAATATGCCGATGCAAAGACAAGTCCGCTGACTGCAGAAGACTTGGCAATTTTTAAAACGCTGGATTTTTATCCTGCAAACGAAACTTTTCATGTAGTTGCTAAGTTGATCAGGATGCCAAAAGAGAAGCCATTTGAAATGAAAACATCAACGGACAGAAAACCATTGTATGTAAAATATGGTGAACTTTTTTTCACAATTGATGGTCGGGATTTTAAACTGAATGTCTATAAAAATATTGAACTTTCAAAAAAGAAGGAGTACAAAGACTATTTATTTCTGCCGTTTTCTGATTTGACTTCAGGTCATGAAAGTTACATTGGCGGGAAGTATATCGATTTAAGAATTCCAAAAGGAGATACCATTGTGATTGATTTTAATACGTCTTACAATCCGTATTGCGCGTATAATTCGAAATATTCTTGTCCAAAAGTTCCTTTAGAAAACGATTTGGATATCGAAATAAAAGCAGGAGTTAAAAAATTTCACGACTAATGGAATACTTTAATTTGCATACACACAAATTCACCAATCAGTCCAACGTATTGGAATTAGTAAATCAATATCCACAGGAATTTGATGCAAGAATTCCGTATTATTCCATCGGGATTCATCCTTGGTTTATTGAGAAAGAACGAATGGAAGCTGATTTGGAGATAATCGAAAGTAAATTACAAGAGGCAAGTTGTCTCGCTGTGGGCGAATGTGGATTGGACAAACGCATCGAAATTCCTATGGAATTGCAAGAAATGGTTTTTGAAAAGCAATTGCTTTTGGCACAACAGTACAATAAACCAGTTGTGATACATTGTGTTGCTGCTTTTCAGGAATTGATAATCATAAAGAAAAAATTGAATATTTCAGTTCCAATCTTGATTCATGGGTTTTCCAAAAATGCACAAATTGCCAAACAATTAGTGGACAATGGATTTTATATCTCATTTGGAAAATATTTATTGCTCAATAAGGAATTAGAGGCTGTTTTTACTAGCGTCCCCAATAATCGATTTTTTCTGGAAACAGATACAGTTGAAGAAGGAATTGAAGCTGTTTATGAATTGGCAGCAAAATACAAAGGAGTTTCTGTCAAAGAAATACAGGAACTTGTGAATAGTAATTTTAATGAAGTTTTTGATTTCAGATTGTAGATTAACGATTGTTGATTTCAGATTGCTCAAGAACTTTAAACTTTAAACAAAAAAACGATGGCAGAGTGGACAGAAAGAGCCGAACTTTTATTCAAAAAAGAAGGTTTAGATAATTTAAAAAATGCAAATGTACTAGTTGTAGGATTGGGTGGCGTGGGTTCGTTTGCCGCTGAATTTTTGGCAAGAGCAGGAGTGGGAACGATGACCATTGTTGATGGTGACGTAGTTGATATTACCAATATTAATAGACAATTACCCGCTTTACATTCGACTGTGGGGCAACCAAAAATCACAGTTGTTGGGGATCGATTGATGGATATCAATCCCGAATTGAAATTGACTCGCGTACAAGAGTTTCTTTCGCCAGAGCGAGCTTTTGAGATTGTTTCAGAAGAATTTGATTATGTTTTAGACTGCATCGACAGTGTGACTCCAAAGTTGAATTTGATTATTGCAGCCAAGAGAAAAAGAGTCAAAATCATAAGCAGTATGGGTGCTGGTGGTAAAATGGAAGCTTCTAAAGTGAAGGTGACGGATATTACGAATACCGTAAATTGCTTCTTTGCTAAAACTATTCGCCGCCGATTGAAAGAATTTAAAATTGACAAACTGAAAGTCGTTTTTTCATCAGAAATTCAAGATGAATCAAGTTTGAAAATGACCGATGGTTCCAATTTTAAAAAATCTTTTTACGGAACCAATAGTTACATGCCCGGGTTATTTGGCTTGTATGCTGCCGAAACTGTGATTCGGTATTTATTGAAAAAGTAGCATCAGATTTCTGTTAGCGGTTTTAGGTTATCTGTTTTCTGTTATTGGTTATCTGTTATCGGTTATCGGTTATCAGTTATCGGTTATCGGTTATCTGTTATTGGTTATCTGTTATCTGTTATTGGTTATCGGTTTTAGGTTATCTGTTATTTGTTATCGGTTATCTATTATGAGTTTATGCCATTTAAAATGGTGTGATCTTCGATTGTTACTTAAGTGAGTATTGGCTAAAAGCCTCTTAATTAAATAGCTACTATCTATAAATATAATTCAAAAAAAAATGATAAAAACCGTAATTTTCGATATGGATGGTGTCATCGTTGATACAGAACCCGTACACCGTTATGCTTATTTCAAACAATTTGAAGAATTAAATATTACTGTTACCAAGGAAATGTACACCTCTTTTACTGGGTTTTCAACTCGAAATACGTTTCAGAAATTGAAGGAAGTTTTCGTAATTGAGCAAGACGTTGAAGATTTGATCCAAAGAAAACGAAGTATTTTCAATGATGCTTTTGACAGTAAAGCCGATTTGGAATTACTAGAAGGTGTTGAAAATCTTATTAAAGATTTACATCAAAACGGAATACAGTTGATTTTGGCTTCTTCGGCTTCCAAAGTGACAATTGAGCGCGTGTTTAGCCGCTTTAAGTTGCATGACTATTTTACGCATGTGGTAAGCGGGGAAGATTTTCCTAAATCAAAACCACATCCTGCAATTTTTCTGCATGCTGCCAGTTTATCTATCGCTCCAAAGGAAAACTGTATCGTTATTGAAGATAGCACTAATGGAATAAAAGCGGCGAAAGCAGCAGGAATCTTTTGTGTAGGATACAACAGTATTCATTCAGAAGCACAAAATTTATCAGAAGCCGATGTCGTAATTAATCATTTCAATGAATTAGGCTTCAATAAGGTACAGAATATACATGCTAAATTAAGAAATAATTAACAATTAGGAATAACTGAATTTGTAAATTTGAAAATCATATAAAACAGACTACTATGAAAAAAATACTTATTGTGTTTGCTATTATAATAGCAAATTTCACCATTGAGGCACAAGTGAAAACACCTCAATCCAGTCCAAAAGCAACAATTATGCAAGCTGTTGGTTTGACTGATGTCGAAATTGTTTATTCAAGACCAAGCGCAAGAGGAAGAGCGGTATTTGGTAATTTGATTCCATTTGAAAAAGTATGGAGAACGGGAGCCAATGAAAATACAACAATATCCTTTAGTGATGATGTAGTGATTAGCGGTAAAACATTGAAAAAAGGAAAATATTCGCTGTATACTATTCCGAAAATTGAAAGTTGGGAAATAATTTTCTATAAAACTACGGATAACTGGGGTAATCCAGAAGAGTGGAAAGAAGAAAATGTAGCCCTTAGAGCCACAGTAAAACAGGAAACTTTAAACAAAAGTATCGAAACATTCACAATTGGAATTAGTGGTTTAGACAATAATTTTGCCTTTTTAGAAATGTATTGGGAAAACTCGTATGCAGCGGTGAAATTTGAAGTACCTACGCAACAAAAAGCAATTGCTAACATCGAAAAAGTACTAGCTGGACCAGCTGCTGGAGATTATTTTTCAGCTGCTCAGTTCTTGTTTCAATCCAATGGCGACAATGCAAAAGCATTGGTTTATGTAAACAAAGCATTAGATATGTCTAAAGACAAACCTTTTTGGTTCAACAGATTAAAATCTTTGATTCAAGCCAAATTAGGAGATAAAAAAGGAGCAATCGAAACGGCTAAAGCATCTCTTGCTGCAGCTGAAATTGCTAAAAATCAAGATTATGTAAAGATGAATAAAGATAGTATCGCAGAGTGGAGTAAAAACTAATTCATTCCATTTTAATGTAAAATCCCGTCTCGGTAATTATCGAGACGGGATTTTTTTTTGCATTTCATTTAGGTTTCGAAATCTTATAATGAGATGTTTATGTATTGGATTTGAAATAAATTTTTAACCACTGATTCACAGATTTTATGCTGTAGCATTACTTTTCATATTAGCTTATAAAAAATAGCCACGGATTCACATATTTTATTCTTTAGTTTTTAGAGTATTGCTTTTCGTCTCATTTATTCCTTTAAAAAAAAGCACTGATTCACAGATTTTATTTTATAATCTGTGAATCAGTGACTATTTTTTCAACCCGAAAAGTTGACTTTCTTAAAGAAATAACTACTTTTAGTTAAGCTATAACTGCTTTTTGATTTCTAAAAATGGTCCATTGTAATAATAAAGAAATAACAATCGTCAGCATTGCTCCAATGAAATTAAGCCATAAATACCCTAATTTTTCTTCACCACTCGGGAAGATATAAATAGCATAATAATAAATGATAAAAATAGTAAGCTGACTAATTACGGCACTGTAAAATATAGCTTTGGATTGGACTTTATGGATGTAAAAACCAACTAAAAATATTCCTAATACGGTTCCATAAAATATGGATCCAATGATATTAACCAATTGAATTAAATTTTCAAACAGTGTTCCTACACAAGCAAAAAGGATTGCAATAATTCCCCATAATAAAGTGAAAAATTTAGTAGCATACAGATAATGACGTTCTGATTTTTCTCCTTTTACATTGCGTTTGTAAATATCAATTGCTGTAGTCGATGCCAATGCATTTAACCCTGAAGCAGTAGAGGACATGGCTGCTGAAATAATTACTGCTAACAATAAACCAATAAGTCCTTTGGGTAAATAATTAAGGATAAAGTGAAAAAATACATAATCTTTGTCGTTCGTTTCACTGTTGCTGTCGGCTTTCAGTATTATTTCTTTAGCTCGATCTCGTAAATCTTTTTCTTTATTGGACAAAGCCACTAATTCCTTTCGAAGAATTGGATTGTCATAATCTTGATTCAGTTGATCAATATACAACAAGTTAATCACTTTCTTATCTTCGGATAAATCGTCTAATTTTTGCTCCAAAGCATTGTACTCGCCTTTGTATGCTGATTTTTCAATCATGGCTTTGTTGTTTGGATTAAAATTCAACGGGACAGGATTGAATTGAAAAAAAACAAAAACCATAACTCCGGTCAATAAAATGAAGAATTGCATTGGTACTTTTAAAAGACCATTCATGATCAGTCCCATTTGACTTTCTCGAACGGATCTTCCTGATAAATAACGTCCAACTTGTGATTGATCGGTTCCAAAATAAGCTAATGCCAAGAAAAAACCTCCTGTTATTCCGCTCCAAAAAGTATATTTTTCTTCCGGATCAAAAGAAAAGTTGACGATATTCATTTTATCATTTGCACCAGCAATATGCAATGCGCTTGTAAATGTCATATCATTAGGCAAATAATGTAATATGAGAAAAAAGGTGATGAACATCCCCGACATAATAACAAACATTTGCTGTTTTTGAGTCACGTTTACCGCTTTTGTTCCTCCAGAAAAGGTATAAATGATAACCAATACACCAATAACAATATTCATGTAGGTAAGATTCCAACCCAATATTGCCGACAAAATAATCGCGGGTGCATAAATAGTTAATCCCGTTCCTAGCCCTCTTTGGAACAAGAAAAGAATAGCTGCAAGGGAACGCGTTTTTAAATCAAATCTTTTTTCTAAGTATTCATAAGCCGTATAGACTTTGTATTTATGGTACAACGGAATAAAAGTCACGCAAATAACGACCATCGCAATAGGTAGTCCAAAATAGAATTGTACAAAACCCATTCCGTCGTGGTAGGCTTGTCCTGGTGTGGACAGAAACGTAATCGCACTGGCTTGTGTAGCCATTACAGAAAGACCCACAACATGCCAAGGGGTTTCATTATTACCCAAAATAAAATCTTCTACATTTTTACTTCCTTTGGTTTTCCATGCACCATAAATTACGATAAATAATAGAGTAACAATGAGTATAACCCAATCAAATAATTGCATAATCTAAGAGTATAATTTCATAATAAGACAAAAGATCAAAATATAAATGGCATTGGCCACGAGTACCCAGGTATAGTTTTTCTTCCAGGTTTTTATTTTTTTTGTTTCCATTTGAGACTGGTTTAGTTTTTGATTTTTTGGGCAGGAATAGTTTCGGATGATTTCAGAGAAATGATATTTGAAATTAATTTATACGCCCCAGTAACACCTTCTGGCAACTCTCTAAAAAAACTAAGTCCCGTATAAATATAGTACCCTTTTCCATAAGGAGCAATTAATATAGCACCGTTTTTAGGGCTTTCACCTTTATCATTTGAAGATAAAATAGGAGTAAAGGCTTTATCATACTCACTTGGGTAATACAACCCTTGCTCTTGTTTCCATCCCTCAAAATCCTTAGAAGTTATTTTGTTTGGAACATTCAACACCAGATGGTTTGGTGCTAAAAATCGGACTTCTGCATCTTCTTCAGTAACGCGGTCGCGAGATAGTTTTAATGGAAATGGTGCGATATTTTCGGTTACCAGATCGCCCGCAGTATTGTATTGTACAAGCATCGTTTTTCCGCCTTTTACAAAATCAAAAAGTATTGTTTGCTTATTCGCTAATGCCGCTAGCGTATTGTAAGCCCGAACTCCTGTCATTACCACATCAAAATTTTCTAATTTTTCAGGTGTTATTTCTTCGGGTTTAATTAACGTAACGGTATAACCTATTTGAGTCAGGCTACCGGGAACTTCATCTCCTGCACCCATAATGTAACCAATTCGTTCGTTATTTGTCTTTAAATCCGTTTTGATGAGTTTAGCTTCCGCTGCTTTTAAAACTTGTTGCTTGGTAATGTGATCGTAATTAATTATCACTTGTTCTTTGTCAAATCGTTTGTTGCCAATTATCGCTACACTTTTGGCAACAGCCTCTTCAGACTTATTTGGTGCCGTTACTTCAAAATAAACAATTTCCTCTGTTCCTTTTTTATCGATACTAAAAGGAATAGTTTTTGGGGTTACATTCCAGTTTTGAGGAAGTTCCAATTGTAGATTTCCTTTTATATTATCTTTTCCAGCTTTGATTTGTACGCCTACGTATTTAATTTTTGTGTCTTTAAAAAGTAATACTTTATCTAAAATAGAAGTCGTTACTTCAGGAACAATATCCAGATAATTATAGACTTCACCTTTTACATCATCATTGTATTTATAAATTACGGTTCGCTCAAATGGAATTTCTATTCCGTTGATTTGAATGTTAAATATCACTTTTGCTTCCCTAATAATATCTGGAATTCCTATATTTTGCTGTTGCTTTACTGCATACATGCCATCGGTTCCCTTTTCTTCTAACCAATAAGGTTGTGTGTAGTTAATTGACTCGGGCAATTTCAAATCTAGGGATAGGTTGTTTAGAATATTATTTTTTAAGGCTAAATTTTTTGTTGTTTTTACCTGTTCTGGCAAAGTAGTGATACTAACTAATTCAATAGATGCAGCACTTCTATTAATAGCTTCGAGCTTCAGTTTTACAGTGCTTCCTGGAGTAGCTTCCTGATTTTGGGCAACAGCTTCAAGATATAAACCGGAACAGGCCGCTATGATTTCTTTTACTTCTAATAATTTTATGGGTGTCCACTGATTTTCGTCCAAATCTTTGATCATAGAATAGGCTTTCGCCAAATTTGGAATACTAGCCGATGGATTATTATGGTCGAATTTAGCTATAATGGCACTCAATAGTACGCCGATTGCTTTTCCTCCTTTTACACGGTTCCAAGTGGTATCAATTCCTTCAAAAAGAGATTTTTTTTCTTGTAAAGCATCGCCATTTATAAATTCCAGATATTCTGTTTCTTCCCCTCTAGCACCAGTGCTTCCAAAACCTTGCGATTGATGGCGACTGCGACTTAAAGCTGCTATTTCCTGATTGGACTTTCCAAGATCAGAATAATAAACGCCAGTTTGCATTGCAATTAAGTTGCTTTTATTAGCAGAATTAAATTTTTCAATAGTTCCATAAAACCACCAAGAGGTATTAAAAAATTGGCGTTTGGTTTGCCAAGGCTGCACAAATTTTAATTGTTCAGGAAAAATAGTTGGATTATTGGCTAAATCAAAACTCTCTACACTTAACATTGCAGAGGCTGTATGATGTCCGTGCGTAGTTCCGGGAGATCTGTGATCAAATCGATTTACAATTACATCAGGTTGAAATTTTCGTATGGCCCAAACTACATCAGCAAGTACTTTTTCTTTATCCCAAATTTCTAATGTTTCTATTGGATTTTTGGAAAAACCAAAATCATTGGCACGCGAAAAAAACTGTTCTCCACCATCAATTTTTCGGGCTTCGATAAGTTCTTGGGTTCTAATGACGCCTAATAATTCTCTTAATTGTGTACCTATCAAATTCTGTCCTCCATCACCGCGCGTCAAAGATAAGTACCCAGTTCTGGCCTTTTGCTCATTTGATAAATAAGAGATTAAACGGGTGTTTTCATCATCTGGGTGAGCGGCTATGTACAATACAGAACCTAAGAAATTTAGTTTTTGAATTTGATTATAAATTTCAACAGCACTGGGTTTTTTCGGATTTTGTGCTATTGTTATATGACAACAAAAAAGTAATGCTGTTAGAGCTAAAAGGTGTTTTTTTTGCATTTTTTCTAATTTAATTTGCAATAGCTTCAAATGTAGGTATTAAATGTTTTTTCCTGAAATGTTTTTTACATTCTTTAAATATAAATTTGGCTTAACAAAAAAAGAGAGAAAACCAACTCTAGTTTTCTCTCTTTTTATTTTTTACTACTGTAGATTAGGAATTAGTCTCTGTCTCTTCCATGCCCGCGTCCGTGATCGTTTCCTTTTCCATGACCCTTATTTCCTTTTCCTCTATCGTGTCCGTAATGTCTATTATCCCTGTGGTCATTAGATTGTCTACGATAATCATTTCTTCGATCATTAACATAGACTTTTCGATTACGGTTGTATCCTATATTTCTTTGTTCTCTACCATGATATCCTTTATAATATTTTACTTTATGATTTCTAAAATTGTTATACGGTCTAGAACCATGATAATCATTAAGTACTACTTTGTAACCACCGTACAAATCATAATTTCTATATTGACCAGGAAGGTATCTTGAGCGTATCCATCTTCCGCTACCAAAATAAATAAATTGTGTAGCTCTTACATCATAGTAGGCTTCAACATCTGGAAGGTAATAGTATTCTGCTTCAGCATATCCTACTGGACCCCACGAAGGCGCTCTGCCAATATTTACGTTTACTGAAACTTGTGCGTGTATTGTACTTGATGCAAATAGGATAATTCCTAAGGCGATTAGTTTTAGTGCTTTCATCTTTTCTTAATTTAATTCTGAAATAATTTTATAGAAATGTGTTTTTGATATATCTTTTTAGACTTTTTCAACAACTGTGCCAAAACAAAAAAATTAACATTTAATTAAGGATTTAAGTCCTGCAAAAAAAAAGAGAGTTTCTGTATTGAAACTCTCTTTTACTAATAGTAGCGATCCGTATTAATGCTTTCCATTTCCATGACCATTATTTCCTTTTCCACCTTTATTTCCATTGCCTTTATTACCATTGCTTTTATTTCCATTGCTTTTGTAGGCTTTGCTATTATGATTTCGATAAGATCCAATTGATTTTTGAGGTTTTCCTTTGTATCCCTTATAATATTTTACTTTATGATTTTTAAAGTTACTATAAGGTCTTGCCCCATGATAATCATTAAGCACTACTTTATATCCATTGTATAAATTGTAGTTTCTATATCGAGTGGGAAGGTTTCTGGAGCGTATCCATTGTCCTCCACCAAAATAAATAAATTGAGTATTTCTAATATCATAATAGGCTTCAACATCAGGTAAATAATAGTAGTCTACTGCAGAATATCCTACTGGACCCCAAGCTGGAGGACTACCAATGTTTACGTTTACTGAAACTTGTGCTTGTATAGCGTTAGTACTTACTAAAAAAACTATAGCGACTGCGATTAATTTTAATGTTTTCATGTTTTTCAATATTTATTTAATAATTATTTTTTTTATCTCTATATCCTTCAGTATAGCCAACAGCTATGCCATTAATAAAAACAATAGATACGATTAGTTGTAATCAAAAAAAAAGGAAACGAACAATCGTTTCCTTTTTTAACTTTTTATTTTTGAGTTGTTTATAACAAAAGAATCAACAAAAGAATAACAATAATGATAGCTCCTACAGACAAATAAACTCCGTTTCCTGTAGATCTTAATTCAGTTTTGATAGCACGAACTTCTTTACGTAATTCTTTTTTCTCTGCTGAATTCAAAGAAGATTTGTCCATTGCTTTTATTTCGTCAAGACGATTAAGCAATACTTTAACTTCTGCAGGCACTTCTTTTGGAGTATTAGCAATTGCTGTTGGGTTTTTTTCAGCTGCTAACATTTGAGTAGGAACAACACTTAATGACAATACCATCATCATTAAATAAAAGGTAACTTTTTTCATTTATTTTGGTTTTAGTTATGAATAATTATAGTATAAAAGTAAACAATAATACTTTATAAAAACTTATACAATTATGGTATTTAATTATAAAATTCACGCTTTGCTGTTTTGATTTCTATTTTTAATGTTTTGAAAAGTAATGCTTTACCTGTTTTTGTTATTATAAGAGACAAATGGATTTGTATTTCGATCATCTATAGATTACAGTCCGAGGTTTTGCAAGTTCAAAATCTTGAAAACCAAAATCAGTTGTCTCAAAAGAATTCGTTTTGAAAATGTTTTCTCCATTTCCAGGAATGGATGGATAATAGGAGAGTGATATTTGAAAGGCGCTAAACACTAAAAAATCATTATTTATGATTAGTCCAATACCAATTTTCGAATAGGCCTTACTTTCCGTTAATCCTTTTTTAGCATTTCCTAACATGGCAACAGAATAATTAAAATAAGGATTTAGTCGGAAACCCCAAAGATTCCAAGGGCTGTAAAATTGCGTTTGCAAGGTTAGTATAGCTTTTTCAGTTCCATATTCAGCTATTATAAAGCCATTTAGGCCGTAATTTTCATTGATTGAAAGTTGATCTCCAATGGTATCTACCCGGTTGGAACCAATCACCAGCTGTGGTTTAATGAACTGACGTAGTTTCCATTTTCCAAGCTGCATTAAATTCGTAAAATAGTTGGCCTGAAATGAAAATGCGGTTTGTTTGGTTGTTGATTTCTCAAAAAAAGTACCTAATTCAAAATTAGCACTCAAAAATCCCCATTTGAAGAAGTTTCCAAATGCAGCGCGACCGCCCAAATAATAACGTCCAGCGCTATTTTTATGCTGATAACCCGTTGTTATGCCATATATTTTTCCGATTGGTACATCTTCAATAATTCCATTTTGGAAAATATAGCGGTCTCTGATAAATTTTCGAGATGAAATACCGATGCCTATCAAGGCCAGTTTTTCATTAGAATAAAAATCACTACGATCATAATCAAAAATCGGGCTTTCCAAATACTGCAAATGTAAAAATCGACCGGCTGTAATCAGATTTGTTGTTCGCTCCCTTTCCGTATTTCCTTTAAAAATTCTAAAAGATCTTCCCGCCCAAAAATCATGGGTATTGAATTTAAAGTTCTGAAAAGCAAAAACTAAATTGGAGTCGGGTAGGGTGTCTTTTCTAAATTGCTGGTCTAAATAGATTCCACCAGCCCATTTTGTCAAAGGCGAGTAGAAAGGACGATCAATAGTGATACTTTTTCCATAATATCCTTCTAAATCAATAGTATAACTAACTTTTGTATTTATAAACGTATTTTTTATATTGGGTACTGTATAAGAAACAGCGTAAGCACTTTTGCCATCACTGAATCTATTTCTGAATTTATTTTCAAACTGATGACCAAATCCTAAGAAATTGCGGTCATTCAACTCAAAACTGGCTCTGGAGCTAGAAAGAGAACCTTTAGGAACAAGGCTCCAAGAGTCTAAAACCCGAATCGAGATGTCAACAGAATCCGAACTGCTACTAATCAATTTTGGTGCAACATCGACGCGATTAATGAAGCGTTGCGTTCTTATTAAACGCTCAGATTCTCTTACTAATAAGGAATCAAATGGGGTGTTTTTTTTGATGAGCAATAAATTGAGTATGGCGAGCCGGTTTGTTTTAATATGGATTTTATTCCCGTTTCTTTCTGCCCAATTTTTTGGTTTTTTTAAAGTATCAATTTCAGAATATCCAAAGGGATCAAGAGTTACAATGGTAATTTTTCTAATAATTTTACCTTCAAAGAATCCGTATTTTTTTTGAACTTCTTTAATTCCTTCCTTTTTTATTACTGGTGATCTAAAAACTAGCTTGTGCATCAAACGTGTAAACTTGTTCTTCTTGGAATAATTTTTAATATTTGTATAAACGCCGGATGAATCTTTCTTTTTCGTTGTTTCTTGTGCCACAGAAGTTTGAAAACAACTGAACAATATAAGAAGCAAAATAAGATTTATTTTTTTATACATTGTTTGGATATCAACTGAAAAAAAATGAAAAGGCAATCTTAAGAAAATTTCGTGTCAATTGCATTGAGATTTTAATAAAAATAGAATTTTAAGCTATTTTTTTTACATTATACATCAGTTCGATTACTCGAATTTTCAGTGGTGGTTTCCGTAAACACGGGTAAAGGAAGATCCGTTTTTATTGTGTTTTTTTCAGGTGGTGCTTCTGAATCAAAAAGCGGTAATTTAATTTTTCGCCAAGTATAAGTTTTAGGTAAATGATCTCCCATCAAATAGCCCCATGCTTCTAGAGATTCTACTCGGTCAAAAATCACTTTTAAAACGGCCAGAATTGGAAGTGCTAAAAACATACCGGAAACTCCAGCAATTGCTCCCCCGATGATGATTCCAATAATCGAAACGAACGCATTTATTTCGACTTTAGAACTTACAATCATTGGCACAATAATGTTATTATCTATTAATTGAACGACGATGGTAATCACTATGACACCAATAATTATCGATAAATCCGGTGAGCCAGTTAGCGAAGCAACGATGCTTAAAAGTCCCGCAAAGAGAATTCCGATATAAGGAATCAGGTTTAGAATTCCTGTAACAATTCCTAATAAAATAGCATATTTTACTCCGATCAGCATAAAACCAAAAGTTGTCATTGCTGAAATTAAGATCATTTCAATAATTAATCCTACAATGTAGCTGTTGATTGCAACCCTAATATTCGTTAGAATATTTTTTAGTTGCTCATGGTTTTCTTTTTTAACTAATTTGGATAAAAACAGCAAAAAATGGGTTCTGTATAAAAGGATTAAAAAAGTATAGATGGGAATCAAAGTAAGGTTTACCAAAGTGTCCGTAAACGACATTAATGTTGTACCAATAATTTCTTTTCCTTTTTCCATGGAGTCTTCGGTAGCGGTATCAATATATTGCTTTTGTTCTCTGGAACTTAAGTGAAAATTATCTCTTACAAATCCTTGAATATTTCTAAGGTGAATGTTTATATTTCTTTCAATTTTATCAAAATCATCTGCAAAATCACTAAGTTGGAAAGAAAGAAATACAAAAAGACCAATAAAAATTAAAACAAAAAATAGTACCGCAATCATTACCGCCAGTACATGTGGGAATCGAAGTTTTAACTTAAAAAACTGAACCATAGGATACAGTAAGATGGCAAATAGAAAGGACATCATTACTGGAATCAAGATGTTCTGGCCAATATAGAAAATAAATACAATAGCAATTAATCCCAACAAAGTCAGCGACAATTTAGCATAAAAGGGAACTTTTAGGGTATCATTCATATCTTACTAGTGTTGTGTTAAAAAGAACTAATATTGGACTACTTTCAACTGACAAATATGTGGCTTTATAAAAAGTAATGTATTATACATTTTGTGTCAATAGTTATATAATTATCACTTTTTAATCTTTAGTTTTCGTGCTTGATTACCAATAAGGAGATAGTATTTCCAACTTCACAAGCGCTGTAAATAATGACTACAAATTGCTCAGAAAAACAATAGAATAGATTTATTAAGTAGCAGTAAACCTTCTATAACATGTTAACGGACTTCCAATTTGAATCTGCTTTTTGTTGTAAATAATTAAAATTGAGTGCTATCTGATTTATTTTAAAAATAATTTTAAATAGGTTCACTCTTTAGATCACTAGATAAGCTATAAAGTTATGAATTAATCTACGTATTCTTTATCATTGAATTGTTTTTCTAATATAGATATTCCTTTTTGCAATAGAAGGTTGTTGGGATAAATGATTATTTCTCCATCACTTGTTTTTAAGAAAACATGAAAAGCGCCAATATCTTCTATTTCAGCCATAACGGGAAAATCTTTATCATGTATTTTGATGACATCACCAATTTTAAATGGAAATGAAAAGAACAAAATTACACCCGCTGTAATATTGCTTAAAATAGACCATTGCGCAAACAATGCCACACCTACAACAGTGGTAATGGAAGAAAGTGCTATGGTAATATCTTTAGTTTGAACTCCCCAAATAATTATCAAAGCAATTATCACTAAAATATTGATCAATAAATGCAGGTATTTAATCAATAAATTTGTTCTGTGCTCTAAAGTTTGGTTCGTCTTTGCATAACGACGCACTAGTTTTGTAGCAACAATTCTTAAAAAAATAAGCGAAATTCCTAAAATTCCAGTGGCAATTAATTCCTTTGTGTATTCGTGTATAAATGACATTTCCATCCTTTAAATTAGACTAATTTACGTAAATATTCAAATACTTTATCAGTTGGCATTCCCATCACATTAGCATACGAACCTTCAATTTTTGCAACACCTATAAACCCAATCCATTCTTGAATGCCATACGCACCTGCTTTGTCATACGGTTTGTAATTTTCTAAGTAAAACCTAATCGATTCATCGCTTAACTCGTTGAAAGTGACTTTCGTTACTTCATACAATACATCTACTTTTTCATTGGTTTTAAAACAAACGGAAGTAATGACTTCATGAGTCGCATTCGATAATGATTTTAGGATTTCATAGGCCTCTTGTTCATCTTTTGGTTTACCCAAAGCTTTATTGTTGTGCCAAACGATGGTGTCACTAGTGATCAGAATTTCGTGGGGCTGCAGTTCGCCTTCAAAAGCACTGGCTTTTAGTTCGGCCAAATACGTAGTGATTTCATGTCCACTTAATTCTGGTGGGTAAATTTCTTCAATTTCTTTGAGTCGGATTTCAAAATCCAAATCTAAATCTTTAAAGAATTGTTGGCGTCTTGGCGATCCCGATGCTAAAATTAAGCGGTATTTTTTTAATTGATTTCTAAGCATTATATTTTATATTTAAACTAATAACTACAACAGATAAAATTCCAAAAAACAAGATTAATTTCAAAAGTGAACTCAAGTTATGGAATTCTTTTTTAGATGTGGCCGTCCATATTTTTATGGTGAAAAACAGTAGCGGACCAACAACAAAAACCAACAAATAAACCGTTACAAATACCACTTCGATTAGGTATTTATTGATGTAATACAGGATAAAAGAGAGCGGAATTAAACTTAATACACAAACTATTTTTGCAGTTTTTGATTTCCCTATTGCAATAGGGAACGTGTTCATTCCTTGGTTGTAATCGCCATGTATATCTTCGATGTCTTTAACTATTTCTCTAAGCAGGTTAATCATAAAAGCAAATATAGCATAATCCAATAATATAGAAAAAAAGATTCTCATTTGTTGCGGATTGTCTATTCCTATAGCAGGATATAAATCAAAAAATCCAATAATAAGTACACTAAAGGAAAGTAATAAAGCGACAATAATATTACCAATGAGCATCATTTGTTTCAAACTGCTGGCGTACAAATAAAGTGCAGCTGCAATCAGAATAAAAAGGGAGGCAAAGCCTGGTTTTTGTATCACATTTGAAAGGTAAAAACCAATAACTACGCCCGTAACAGTAAAAATTCCGTATAAATTATATGCTTGATTTTCAGAAATACTTTTGCCTACAATTACGGAATTGGGATTATTGCTGTTATCAGTGTCTTGGTCAAAAATATTATTGATAATGTAGCCACCAGCAGCGAGCAAAACCGTAGATAAGACCAAAAGCAAATACTGCCAATCGGTTAATGCCAAAGGAACATTTTGAATTTTAAAAAATCCGTACCTAAAAATAAGCTGCATAAAAGCAAGCATCAGCAGGTTTTGGTAGCGGATGAGTTTTAGGAATTTCATTTAAAAGTTAGGAGTTATGGGTTTTCTCAAAATCTGAAATCAAAAATCTGAAATCAAAAATCTGAAATCAAAAATTTGAAATTAAAAATCGTTAATCTAATCGTGTTTTCCATCAAAATGAGCCATCCATTTCCCTTGCGCTTTCATCACTTGTTCAATGACATCGCGTGCAGCTCCTTTTCCTCCATTTTTGTGCGAAATATATTTTGAAATCGCTTTTATTTCAGGACTTGCATCTTGTGGACAAGTGGATAAACCCACTAATTTCATAACATGATAATCTGGAATATCATCGCCCATGTAGAGAACGTGTTCTGGATTTATTTGGTAAACATCTGTATATTCATCAAACGTTTGAACTTTATCTGACGTACCCAAATAAATATCTGTAATTCCAAGATTCCGCAATCGGACCCGAACCCCTTCATTGCTTCCTCCTGAAATAATGCACACATTATACCCACTTTCTACTGCCGCTTTCATGGCGTAACCATCACGAATATTCATTGTTCTTAGAATTTCACCTTCGTTAGTTACAAAAACAGAGCTGTCTGTAAGAACGCCATCGACATCAAAAATAAAAGTAGTGATGTCATTCATTATTTCTTTATAACTTTTTGCCATTATGCTGTATAGATTGTGTTAGTATATTATAAATATTGAGATGATTTTCATTTGATAAAAAAGCTTGATGGGCTTCAATAGTGACCGTATCATTGCGTTTTGCAGGGCCTGTTTGTGCATCCTGCGGCGAAAGTACCATTATTTTATTTGCAGTTTCAGTAATTAAAGGTTTTAAAATGCCAAACGGTACCTGATGCTCCTGACAAATTTCTTCCCCTATTTGGTACAAATGATTTGTGAAATTATTGACAAATACGGCTGCAACATGTAAGGCTTTTCGTTGCTGGGAGTTAATGGCGAAAATAGAATCAGATATTGATTTAGCTACTTTACTCAGTAATTGAAAATCAGTTGCATTCTCGCTTTCTAAACAGATGGGAATAGTCGTGAAATCGACTGGTTTGTTCTTCGTAAATGTTTGCAAAGGATAGAAAACTCCTTTTCGGTTTTCATCATTCAATGCGTTCAAAGGAACACTGCCAGAAGTATGTACCACCAATCTATTTTTGAAGGGAAGCGCAGCGGCAACAAGTGAAATGGCATCATCCGAAACGGCAATAATATATAAATCGGCCTCCATTAAGGATTCCCATTCATTTGTGATTTTATCCAATTCCACTAAATGAGAAACTGTAGCGATTTGTCTGGAATAGACCTGCACCAATTTGATTTCCGTTCCTGAATTTGGACCGTTTTGAAATGCAGCAATCAAATGTTGCGCCACATTTCCAGAACCGATAATTACTACTTTGACCATGGGACAAAATTAGGAAAAAAATATTAAGAGTTTTAGTCAAATTTTACGCTGCTAAAACAGTGATATTATCCCAAAAAAGAGAATATTTTTAGCTTTGTCTACCACACTTAATTTTGGATTAAATTAACAAATGTCCGAATATAGAAGTCAACATTTTTAAGTACTTTTGTGGCACTTTTACAAAACATAATCCCATAAAAATGGATAAAAAAATATTTTCTTTTTTGTTTTCAACTCGATTAATGGCTTTTCTTTTTATTGCTTACGCAGTAGCCATGGCAACCGGAACTTTTATCGAAAGTAAATACAACACCGATACCGCAAAAATTTTAATCTACAATGCATGGTGGTTTGAAGCCATTCACGTCTTTTTCTTAATCAATTTTATTGGGAATATTAAGCGTTACCAGCTATTAAAAAAGGAAAAATGGGCTACTTTATTACTCCATTTGTCTTTTATATTTATTATTGCGGGTGCTTTTGTTACACGTTATATCAGCTATGAAGGAATGATGCCCATTCGCGAAGGCGCAGCTGAAAATCAAATTTTTTCAGATAAAACCTTTCTTACTGTTTTTGTAGATGGTGAATATAAGGGCGAAATGAAACGCAGGGTTTTTGAAAATAAAGTATTGCTTTCCCCAGCGACAAATAATAGTTTTAGTATTTCCGAAAAATTTGCTGATACACCATTTGAAGTAGAATATGAAAACTTCATTATGGGAGCTAAAGAATATATCAAACCCGATCCAAACGGAATTGTATATTTAAAAATAGTGGAAGCAGGAGATGGCGGTCGTCACGAGCATTTCTTGAAAGAAGGCGAAGTGCAAAACATTCATAATGTATTATTTTCATTAAATAAATATACGGATGGTGCTATAAACATTACTACCACAGGAAGTGCGTATACGATCCAAACCCCTTTTGAAGGGAACTTTATGAGGATGGCTGATAAACTGCAAGGCAAAGTCACAAAAGATAATGTACAGCCGCTAATGATGCGCTCTTTATACAGTATTGGCGAAATGCGTTTTGTATTTCCAGATCCAGCAGTTAAGGGCGTCGTAGATTATGAATCTGAAAATGATTTTAAAGCGAAAACTCATGAAGACGCATTGGTACTTAAAGTCAAAGCAGAGGGACAAGAAAAAACAGTAACTATTTTAGGTTCTAAAGGTAAAATAGGGGAGTCTAAAACAGTAAAGATTGGAAACATTGACTATACTTTTTTCTACGGAAGTAAAGCGTATATTTTGCCATTTAAGATTAAACTAAATGACTTTATTGCACAGAAATATCCTGGAACAGAGAAAAGTTATTCCTCGTTTGAAAGTAAAGTAACCGTCATGGACAAAGAAACATTTGATGCCAGAATTTATATGAATAATGTGTTAGATCATGAAGGCTACCGCTTTTTTCAATCTAGTTTTGATCCTGATGAAAAAGGAACAGTATTATCAGTTAATCATGATTTTTGGGGAACTGCCCTAACATACGCGGGTTATTTTATGTTGTATTTTGCCATGATGGCCATTATGTTTACTAAATATTCTCGTTTTGCGGATATCAAACGCAAGTTAGAAGTCGTGAAAATGAAAAAAGCAAAATTGTTGACTATTTTAATGCTCTTATTTAGTTTCAATAGTTTTGCACAGGAACAAGAACATGACCATGCAGATCATGAAGGACATGCGCATACGGAAGCTGAAGCAGCACCTGCAACGCACTCAAACCATATTAAAGAAGTTTTAAGTCAGGACGAGCTTAATGCTCTAATAACTAAATACAAAGTGCCGGAAGGACACGCAGCTAAATTTGGCCGACTTGTGATCCAAGATGGTGGCGGGAGAATGAAACCTATTAATACTTTTTCATCAGAATTATTGCGTAAAGTGAGTCATGATGATACGTATAACGGAATGAATTCCGACCAAGTATTTTTGTCCATGACACAATACGCAAGCTACTGGATCGAAATTCCAATCATTTATATCAAAAGTGGGAATGACAGTATTCGTAAAATTATCGGAATTGATAAAAAGGCAAAATTTGCTCCTTTTGTCTCTTTCTTCGATAAAAAGGGAAATTATAAGCTTACTAAATATTTAGAAGAAGCCTTCAAAGCTGCTAATCCTAACCAATTTGAAAAGGATTTTATAGAAACCGACAAGAAAGTCAATTTAATGGAATCTGCTTTGAGTGGACGAATTTTAAAGATTTTCCCTATTCCCGAGGATAAAAATAATAAATGGGTTTCCTACTTAGAACTCAATGAGTCTGGTTTCAAAGGAATGGAAGCAACATACACTAAAAATGTACTGCCTTTGTATTTCGGCTCGTTAGCGAATGCTTCAAGTTCCAATGATTTCAAAACTGCCGATGAATTGCTGGAAAGTATCAATGGTTTTCAAAAACGTTTTGGTAGCAAAGTAATGCCAAGCGATGACAAAATCACCTCAGAAGTGTTGTATAATAAATACGATGTATTCAAAAAATTGACAAATTGGTATGGTTTAGCGGCTATCGCAATGTTGCTATTCACTATTTTACAAATTTTTAAAGAACGTAAATGGTTGCATTATGCAGTAAATGGAATGCACATTATTATTGCATTTCTCTTTGTTTTACACACTCTTGGTTTAATAGCACGTTGGTATATTTCTGGTCACGCACCATGGAGTAATGCATACGAATCGATTATTTATGTTGCTTGGGCAACGATGTTTTTTGGTTTGGCTTTTGATCGAAAATCCAAATTGACTGTAGCTTCTTCTGCATTTGTAACGTCTATGATTTTATTTGCAGCGAACTTGAATTGGATTGATCCTGAAATTGCAAATCTACAACCAGTGCTGAATTCTTATTGGTTAATGATTCACGTTGCAGTGATTGTTGGAAGTTATGGGCCACTAGCTTTAGGAATGATTTTAGGTGCTGTTGCCTTGTTATTGATTTTGTTTACCAATGAAAAAAACAAAGCCAAAATGGATTTGAATATTCAAGAGATTACATACATTAATGAAATGTCACTTACCATTGGTCTTATTATGTTAACTATTGGTAACTTTTTAGGTGGGCAATGGGCTAACGAAAGTTGGGGGCGTTATTGGGGATGGGATCCAAAAGAAACTTGGGCTTTGATCACCATTATGGTGTATGCGTTTGTTATTCATGCCCGATTTGTTCCTTCTTTGAGAGGGAAATGGATTTTTAATTTAATGAGTATGTTTGCGTTTATTTCTACATTGTTTACGTATTATGGGGTAAACTTTCACTTGGTAGGATTACATTCGTATGCTAGTGGTGAAGCACATTCATTGAGCTGGATTTGGTATTCATTAGGAGGAATTGCTTTATTTGGAGCCGTTTCCTATCCTAAATATAAGAAGTATTACAAGAAATAAGTGGTAAATATTTTTCATAAAAAAAGGTTCAACTGCAAAGTTGAACCTTTTTTATTACTAGAAAATATGTTTTTATACTTTTCCTAAAGTATATAATTGCTCCATTGTAGGAGTTAAACTTCCTCCTTTAGGTTCAAGTGTAATTCCAAAAGCTTCTGCCTCATTAGCATTATTCACTGCAAATAATTTTTGTTCGTTCACATCGAAGTCTTCTAACAATCCAATACTGGTTGGAGTCAAAGGGCTTAATTTTAGTGCCCAAACTTGATACACCATTCCTTCTGGTGGTTCTGGTAAACCAGCAGCATCAATATACACTACTTTAGTGTCTTGATTCCAATACACTTTAGCCGAAGATTCTGGAGCAACTGCTTGTCCGCCAAGGGCCACAACCGTGTTTTTAACGTCTCTAACAACCGCTAAACTGGTTTCATTAGCCGTATTTTTCAATTTTAATACATTAAACTCTTTCTCTAATTTTGCTTTTTCAATTGCAGTATTGGCGACTTGCGTTGAAGTCTGATTTAACTGATTGTATTGGTAACCAATACCTACCAATAATAACACAGCTGCGGCCCAACCAATGTATTGAGACCTGTTTTTAGTAGGTTCTAATTGTATGACTTCAACATGTTTTAGCTCTAATTTCTCTTTAATTTTTTCGAAATTAGCTACCGAATGAAATGGTGAAAAGCTAGATGATAGCGACACAATTGATTTCTCAATAGCGATAATTTCAGCATTTATTTCCGGGTTATTTTTTGCCATTTTGGCAACCTCCTCGCTTTCAGTTTCACTTAGTGAACCGTAAACATAGAGTTCTAGGATTCCTGATTCAATATATTCTTTTGTTTCCATTATACTTTCAAATAATTTCGTAGATCGTTAATACAGTTTCTATTTTGCGTTTTTACTGTCCCCAAAGGTATTGCCAGTTCATCTGAAGCTTCTTGCTGAGTATACCCTTTAAAAAACAGTAAATCAATTATTTGAATACATTTTGGTTTCAGCCTTTTTACAAATTCCTGTAAACCTATAGTATCCATTTTTTCAGACAATTTAGAACTGTCTTCAAAGTGATTTACGAAATTATCAGTAGAAAGGTTTTTTTGACTGTTATTAAAGTTTTTAGAACGCAGTTTATCTATCGATGTATTTCTAGCAATATTGAGAATCCAAGTGTAGAATCTTCCCTTACTTTCATGATAGGAATCTATGTTTTTCCATATTTTAACAAATACTTCCTGAAGTATGTCTTCAGCTTCTTCTCTATTTTTTACAAGAACATTGACAACCGAAAAGAGACTTTTGGAATACATATCATATAAATGTGTAAATGCCCTTTCGTCTTTCTTATAAATTAGGACTAATAACTCTTCTTGACTCATATCTTATTGTTTTTCTTCTACAAACTTATACAATCTTATTTAAAAATACTCGATTTTATCGAATTCAAGACAGTAAATAAAATAAATTGAAAATAATTGTATTTTTTTTAAGGATGTAAAGCATTGAATTGTAAATACTTAATAATTAAATTGATTTTTTTTTATGTTTTAGAAAACCAAATCGGAAACTATCCCGTAAATGACTTTATAACCTTTTAATTTAAAACAAAATGAAAAAAACAAAAATGATTTTAGGTCTATCGCTAGTGGCGGTTTCGGGCTTAATTTTAGTAGCAGCGGATCACATTGATGCTCCCGCAACAATGTCAGGAGACGCAGGAGATATTACGGATGTATATGCTTTTCAAGGGCAAAACACGAGTAATTTAGTATTTGCAGTAAACACACAAGGATTGTTGAGTCCTAATGCTACTGGTGCTGCTACATTTAAAGACAATGTTATGGTAGAAATTAATATCGATAACAATGGGGACAATGTTGAAGATTTAGTGATTCAAGCAATTAAGAGAGACGACAAGATGTATTTCTTTGGACCAGTAGCTCCAGGAACAACCGGAACAACAAGTACAATTAAAACTACTGCTGCTTCAGGAAATGTTACTATATCTCAATATGGTGCAACAGCTTTAACAGCGGAACAAAACGGAATGAAATTTTTTGCAGGACCAAGAGATGATCCTTTCTTTTTTGATTTAGGTCAATTTCAAGCAATTCTTGGAGGAACTGCTACAGGATTTAATAATCCAGGGAAAGACACATTTGCAGGAACTAATGTAATGTCAATTGTAGTAGAAGTTCCAAAAACAATGTTGGGTTCATCAAGCACAATAAATGTTTGGGCTGAAACTAAGAAAAAACAATAATTAATTTTATTTAAAAAAGTAATAAACATGAAATCGAAAATTACGATTTCTTAAATACAAACATCATGAGTAAAACAAATAAATTCAAAATTATAACAATCGCACTAGTTGCTGCAGTTGTTTCAGTAAATTGTGATAATGACGATTCAAACGGTGATTCTTCTGTAAGCCTTGATTTTTCAGGAACTTTTGTTCAGCAAGATCAAATGGCAAGACCAGCAATCAATACGGTATTCGTTGCTTCAGGACAGCCTAAAGATGATTTTAATGCTGCTATTCCTTCGGCTATGGGAGCAACCTATCAATCTGTTTTTCAATCTAGATTATTAGCTTTAAATCCGGCGTATAGTACAAATGCTTTAGGTCAAACCGCTGCACAGCTTTCTGGTCTTTTGGCGACAGATGTATTAGGAGTATCTAAAACTGCACCAACCACTTTCTTTGATGGAACTAATGTATTAACAGGAAGAGCTTTGGCAGATGACGTTATCGATGTTGAATTGCTATTGATTTTTGGTGGACCTACAGGTGTATCTAATCCAACGCTTACCAAAGATAATGTGAATTCAAATGATAAAGCATTTGGGACTTCTTTCCCGTACTTAGCTTCTGCTTGGTAATATTTATCAAAAAAAGCAGAGCGGTATCCATAAGAACTATTCGCTCTGCTTTTTTTTAAACAAACAAACAAACAAACAAACAAAACAATTAGAGTATGAAAACTTTAAAAACAATATCATTTTTAGTTTTTACAATCGGTTTCCTATTCGGTTGCGAAACTAAATCAGAACAAATTACAAAAGCAGACGACTATAATAAATACTTGACTTTAAAGGAAAATAAATCATTGACTTTTGCTCATAATGAAATCGATTATTGGCAAAAAAAATACGATGCGGCGCCAAACCAAATGAGTTACTTAAGTCAGCTTGCAGCAAACTATAATACCCTTTTTGAACATACCGGTGATGTTAAGAATCTATATAAAAGCGAAGAATTATTGACAAAATACAATGAATCTAATCAATATTCAAGGGTGTCAACCATTCGTTCTTTATCTCGCAATTATATTTCACAACACCGTTTTAAAGAAGCGTTGGTATTAGCAAATAAAGCATTACTCATAGGCGAAGGAAAAAAAGAAACTCAAAAATTATTGTTCGATGTTCAAATGGAATTGGGAAATTATCCTAAAGCGGTTAAAAATTTGAATGCCATAAGGGACATGAATAGTTTTGATTATTTAATTCGTTTGGCAAAATGGAACGATCATAAAGGGGATTTGGAAACTGCCATTACTTTTATGGAAAAAGCAAGAGATATTGCTGAAAAAGAAGATAATAAAACACTTAAAATTTGGTCCTATTCTAATCTAGGAGATTTTTATGGACATGCTGGAAGAATTCAGGAATCGTATGAAAGTTTTCTAAAAACATTAGCATTAGACCCTAACTATTCCTATGCGTTAAAAGGAATTGCTTGGATTGTTTTTTCCAAAGAAAGAAATGCTAATGAAGCAAATAGAATTATTGATGCTATTGCCACCACTCATAATAAGCCCGATTTTTATCTGTTGAAATCTCAAATTGCCGAATTTAAAGGGGATAAGGTCAATGAAATAAAAAATAGAAACGCTTATTTTTCTATGATGGAAAAAAATAATTATGGTGCAATGTACAATAAATACAATGCTTTGATTTATGCTGATGATAAAGAAACGGCTTCAAAAGCATTAGAAATTGCTAAAATTGAAGTTGCACATAGACCTACTGCTGATTCCTATGATTTATTGGCTTGGTCCTATTTAAATATAGGTGAAAATAAAAAAGCATTAGAAATTGCTCAGAATCATGTGGTTGGAAAATCCTTTGAACCTAAGGTACAATACCACTTGGCCATGATTTATAAATCAAATAATTTAGCACTTAAAACGAAACCTATTAAGGAAGAATTACTGTCTAGCTTGTATGAATTGGGACCTATTTATGAGAAAAAGGTAAACCAATTATAACGGATGAAAAGTTTTATATTAGTGATGATTACCCTTTTTGGGTTGTCTTCTTATGGCCAAATCCAAAAAGGAAAAGTTTTGGATCGCGATGGAAATCCTGTTGAGAATGCTTATTTAGTTAACACCAATTCCGGAAGCCATGCGCACACAAACGAATTTGGAATGTTCAGTTTGGATAAAACGGTTGTTGGAAATGTGATTAAAATAACGGCTTTAGGATATAAAAAATCAGATTTCACCATTACTTCAATGGATGATACAATTATTTTGGAAGATGATATTTTTAGATTAGATGTAATTGTTATTCAACCCAAACTATCAGCTATGAATGTCATTTCAAAAATAGATTTGCAAACGACACCGGTAAATTCTTCGCAAGAAATTTTGAGAAAAGTACCAGGATTATTCATTGGGCAACATGCTGGCGGTGGAAAAGCAGAACAAATATATTTGAGAGGTTTTGATATTGATCACGGTACTGATATTGCCATTTCGGTAGATGGAATGCCAGTAAATATGGTATCTCACGCACATGGTCAGGGTTACGCTGATTTGCATTTTGTAATCCCGGAAACGGTAGAAAAAATAGATTTTGGAAAGGGCACGTATTATGCCAACAAAGGGGATTTTGCTACGGCAGGATACGTTGCCTTCCAAACTAAGGATAAAATTGAAAAAAGTAGTATTGGTGTCGAAGTTGGACAATTTAATACGCTGAGAACGGTGGGGCTTTTTAATCTTTTGGGCAACCAAAAAACGCAAAGTGCTTACATTGCCACAGAATATATCCTAACAGATGGTCCATTTGATTCTCCACAAAATTTTAGCAGAGTCAATTTATTGGGTAAATATTCTGCTATTCTGAAGGATAATAGCAAATTTTCAATCTTGGCCTCTCGCTTTACCAGCAAATGGGACGCTTCTGGTCAAATTCCGCAACGTTTAGTTGATAATGGAACGATTTCAAGATTTGGCGCAGTTGATGATACTGAAGGAGGAACTACTTCTCGAACCAATTTTAATGCAAGTTTGAGTAAACCAATTGATGAAAATACGTTCTTAAAGGCAAATGCTTTTTATTCCAATTATCAATTTGAATTGTATTCTAATTTTACTTTTTTCTTGGACGATCCAATTAATGGCGACCAAATTAAACAGAAAGAAAACAGAGATATTTATGGAATGAATGCCGAGTTAAACAAGAAAACAAAATTAAATGATATTGATGTATTGTTGCAATTTGGAGCTGGTTTTCGTGCTGATGCAACAACAGATACGGAGCTTTCACATACTTTGAACAGAAGAACTGTTCTTGAGAATATAAAATTAGGTGATATCGATCAGTCTAATTTGTTCACCTATTTGAATTCTGAATTCAACTTTGGAAAACTGATGATAAACCCAGCGATTCGATTGGATTATTTCAAATTCAATTATCAAGATAAATTGATGGACAATTACAAAACACAATCGGAATCGAAAGTGAAATTTTCTCCAAAACTGAATTTTATTTATTCGCAGAATAATAATTTACAATTTTTTGTAAAATCAGGAATGGGTTTTCATTCGAATGATGCACGCGTAGTGGTTCAAAACAGTGGAAAGCAAATTTTGCCAACCGCGATAGGAACGGATATTGGAACCATTTGGAAACCATTTCCAAAGTTAATTGTAAATTCTGCATTATGGTATTTATTTTTAGAACAGGAGTTTATTTACGTGGGAGATGCTGGAATCATTGAGCCAAGCGGAAAATCAAGACGTATGGGAGCAGAGTTAGGACTGCGTTATCAATTGAACGATTGGTTGTATTTTGATGCTGATGCAAATTATACGTACGCCAGAAGTATTGATGAACCAAAAGGTCAGGATTACATTCCTTTAGCGCCAGATTTCACGACGACAGGTGGTTTGAGTTTCCAGAAATTGAATGGTTTTTCAGGAGGAATCAGATATCGTTATTTGAAAAATCGTCCGGCAAATGAAGATAATTCCATTGTTGCCAAAGGTTATTTTATTTCCGATTTAAATGTTAATTATCAATATAAGAATATCAATTTCGGAATTGCAGTAGAGAATATTTTTGACACGGCATGGAACGAAACGCAGTTTGCAACAGAATCCAGGCTTCAAAATGAGCCTGAAAGTGTCGAAGAAATTCATTTTACTCCAGGAACGCCTTTCTTCATGAAAGGAAAGATTACCTACACGTTTTAAATACCACATTAAGATTTGTTGTTTATTTGTTTGGAGGCCTGGCAATTCATAGTGTCAGGCTTCTTTTTTATTTAACTACTGTTTAACTAAAAAACACTTTTTTAAAACAAATATTTTTTTAATTTTATAAAAAATTTCAATTATGAAAAAACTTGTATTTGCAGCCACCTGCACTTTACTATTATTTAGCTGCCAAAATCAGGCACAACCTAAAAAATCTGAAACTACCATGAAAACTCCAACAATAACAAAAGAAACCATTTATCAATTTAAAGTTGAAGATTTATCAGGTAAGAGTTTTGATTTTGCATCTTTAAAAGGCAAAAAAGTAATAATAGTAAATACTGCTTCAAAATGTGGTCTAACTCCACAGTATAAAGATTTAGAAGCTATTTATAAAGAATATAAGGACAAAGGCTTGGTAATTGTGGGTTTTCCAGCTAATAATTTTGCTTCACAGGAGCCAGGAACTAACGAAGAAATCGCTACGTTTTGCCAAATGAATTATGGTGTTTCTTTTCCTATGATGGACAAAGTATCTGTAAAAGGAGAAGATATGGCGGCTATTTATCAGTTTTTGACACAAAAATCTAAAAACGGACTACAGGATTCTGCCGTAGAGTGGAATTTCCAAAAATACCTGATCAACGAAAAAGGAGAATTAGAAAAAGTAATTTCGCCACAAACATTAGTAACTGATCCTGAAGTAATGAACTGGATCAAAGCCTAATTATATTCTACTAGTTCTATAAAAAAAATGAGATTTTCAGCAGCTGAAAATCTCATTTTTTTTATGGACTAACTAAGAATTTAATATTTGTCAAATGATAATCACTAACACATTAAGTACTGGTAACACTCGTTGCTTAATTATTCATAGTTTCTTAATCGTTTATTTTTGAATTAGAATTTTTCGTTTTTGAAAATATCTGCGACAGCTGCTTCATAATTCCGAATACTTTGCGCTTTTTTTATTTTCTTCAAAACTTTATGCGGATTAGAAAATGTAGCAGAGAAATATTCCCATAAGTGATACATTTTTAGTAATATATGAGTAGATCCGGAAAGTGATTCACTATAAATAGAATACAAAGTATTGTGAAACGTACTGAATAATTCTATTTTATTTGTAGGATATTCTGAAGTATTATTTTTTATCATGTTAGGTAAAAAAGGATCCGAAATTAATCCTCGTCCTATCATCCAGTGATCAATAGTTGGAAATCGTTCTTGCATTTCATGAAACTTAGCCACCGAAGTTATATCACCATTGTAATATAATTTATGTTTGGTGTTATCAACACATAATTGAAACGCATCTAAGTTTACACCACCTTTATACAGTTGTTTCCCAATACGCGCATGAATCGCAATATTTTTAATAGGATACGTATCTAAAATAGGTAAAACGTCAAGAATTTCTTCACTGTTTTCATAACCCAAACGCATTTTCATAGACACTATAATGTCAGATTCAGTATGTGCTCTGTGAAGAATGTTATTGATTTTTTCGGGATTGCTGATCAAACCAGAACCCATACCAGATTTGGTGACCATAGGATACGGACAACCTAAATTCCAGTTTAATTCTTTATAACCCAATTCTCGAACATATTTAGCCACAAATAAAAATTCATCGGCATCATTTGTTATCACTTGCGGAATAACCTCTAAATCAAGATTGTTCTCCGGAAGAAGGTCACGCTCGTATGATGGTTTGATCACCATCTTTCCGTTTAAGCGAATATATGGTGAGTAAAAGGTATCAATACCGCCAAAAAGTTTGTTTTGTGCGTTTCTAAAACGAAAGTCGGTAAATCCTTGTAAAGGCGATGAAAGAAGAGTAAAGCTCATAATAATTATAAAGTCGCAAAGATACACTTTAAAATCGCCTCAATTTAGCTTCTGTAAATATTTCAATCCTATATTCTCAACAATTAATTTGTGCAAATTTGTGTAATTTGTGGTAAAAAAATCACTCCAAAATCAATTGCATGAAAACGGAACTCAACCAACGATCAAATTTATAGCCAGATTCTTTGATAACGCCAACGGTTTCAAAACCAAATTTTTGATGAAAAGCGATACTTCCTTTGTTTTCGGAGTCAATAACGCCAATCATAGTGTGGTATTTTTGTTTTGTTGCCAATTGAATTAATTCAGCCAATAATAATTTACCAACGCCTTTTCCTAAAAATTCATCCGCAACATAAACAGAATGTTCCACTGTAAAACGGTAGCCTATTTTATGACGAAAAGTGCCATAAGTTGCATATCCAATCGTTCCATTTTCAGTTTCAGCGACAATTACAGGTAAATCATGGGCTAACTTGTCTTCAAACCACAATTTATGGGTTTCAAAATCACGTGGCTCATAATCATAAATCGAAGTACTGTTCAGTATTTGGTGATTGATGATTTCCAATATTGTATCTAAATCGGTAAAAACGGCAGGTCTTATTTTGATTTCCATGAAGCATTTATTTTCCTTCAAAATTAAGAAAAAAGAGCTAAAAATAAAGCAAAAAGCCTGGCAAGTTTGTAACTTTGTTTCTTTGAAACTAAAACAATGATTTACCCCAAAATACCTTTAGCACAAAGCATTATTGAAATTTGTTTGGCCAAAGGAATCACCACCATAATTATTTCTCCGGGTTCTCGAAATGCCCCGCTTACAATTGGTTTTGTAAACAATCCCGCTTTTCAATGTTACAGTATTGCTGACGAGCGTTCGGCTGCTTTTTTTGCATTGGGAATAGCCCAACAAACCAAGCAACCCGTGGCTTTAGTATGTACATCGGGTTCTGCTTTACTAAATTATTATCCGGCTTTTGCGGAAGCATTTTACAGCCAGATTCCTATGATTGTGATTTCGGCAGACAGACCGCAAAGCAAAATTGATATTGGCGATGGACAAACGATTCGGCAGGAAAATGTATTTGAAAACCACTCTTTGTACAATGCTAATTTGCATCAGGACGTTTCTATCGAAAATGATTTAAAAATCAATGAAGCCATCAATAAGGCTATCACTCAAAAAGGTCCCGTTCACATCAATGCGCCTTTTGAAGAGCCTTTGTACGAAACCGTTTCGGAGCTTTCAGTCGAAGTGAAAACCATCGCTTCCGCAAATGTGATTCAGACGATTTCCATTGAAGACGTTTCAGAATTTGCAACGATTTGGAACAATTCCACTAAAAAAATGATTTTAGTTGGCGTAAATGATCCCAATGCTATTAGCGAAAATATAATTGAGGCTTTCGCCAAAGACGAGTCGGTTGTAGTCCTGACAGAGACGACGTCTAATTTGCACCACGCTACTTTTATCAATAATATCGATACTATAATCACGCCTTATACCAACGAAGATTTTGAAAATTTTCGTCCGGAAATCTTAGTAACTTTTGGAGGAATGGTAGTTTCAAAACGCATCAAGGCTTTTTTAAGAAAATACAAACCAAAACACCATTGGCATATTAACACGTTAAGAGCATATGATACTTTTGGCGCTTTGACCCAACATTTTGAAGTAGACCCAAATGTGTTTTTTGAAACTTTCTTACCACTTACAAACGCAATAAAAAGCACTTATTTCAATCAATTAGACGCCGTAAAAGTGCTGCGAAAGCTAAAAAGTGATATTTATCTAGACAAAATTCCCTTTTCGGATTTTAAAGTTTTCGAAAAAGTGATAGAAGGTTTACCAAAGAAAAGTCAGTTGCAAATAAGCAATAGTTCAGCTATTCGATATGCGCAATTGATAGATATTGATCCGTCAATTGAAGTGTATTGCAATCGGGGAACTAGTGGAATTGACGGTAGCACCTCTACGGCTATTGGTGCGGCTGTTGCCAATGAAAAACAAACCGTTTTCATTACCGGTGATATTGGATTTTTATACGATAGTAACGCATTATGGAACCATTATATCCCGAAAAATTTTAAGATTATTTTGATTAATAACGGTGGAGGAGGAATTTTTAGAATTTTACCCGGACATGAAGAAAGTCCTGTTTTTAATACCTTCTTTGAAACTTCACATTGTTTAACGGCGGAACATTTGGCTAAAATGTACGGTTTTGAATATACAATTGCCAGCGATGAAGTGAGTTTAGCAATAAGTCTAACTGCTTTGTATGCTCAAAATGAAAAACCAAGTATTTTGGAAATTTTCACACCTACATTAAAAAACGATAGTATTTTGCTTCAATTTTTTAGGGAATTGCTTTAAATAGTATGATTAATTGTTTAAATTTGAGTGAGTTATAATAATAAACCAACAATTAAACTATTATTTATGAGCGCAAGAGACGAATTAATTGTAAAGTATGCTGCCGATTTGAAAGACAAATGCGGTTTACATCCAGATATGGATTTATTGACAAAAGTAACTATTGGTTGCGGTCCGTCAATTTATAATGATGATTCTGCTACGGTAGCTGGAAGTCAGCAAGCCGAAATGGATACAGTAAAACACAATTTTCTGATTAAGAAATTAGGACTTACAGATGGTCCAGAATTAGATGCTGCAATAGATGCTGTCATGGAAAAATACGGTCGCTCTAACAGAAATAAATACAGAGTGGTAATTTATTATTTACTGACAACTCACTTCAAAAAAGAGAGTGTTTATAATTAGTATTTAAGTTGTAAATAGTAATCATAAAAAAAGCGTTTGCCTCAGGCAAACGCTTTTTTGTTTGATGTTTTATTGAACCTTTAAGAAATTAAGTTGCATCAATAAAAACAAAATTTTCTACATAGCTTCAGGGTTTAAAATCTTCTACTATTTAACGTATTGGTATCGGGAAAACGGGTAAACTGGAATGCCCTAATGCGTCAACCGTTTGTACAGCAAATAAAAAGTTATCTTTTGAATACGGAATTTCAGCTTTAGTGTCTTTTACAAAAATTGCTTTTTCCCAGTGCTGAGACGATGTCTCTCTAATAAGGATATTATAGCCATAAACTGATTTTCCTTCGGGAGCAGTCCATACTAAAGTGGAGAAATTAGTAAGGTCTTTTACTTCAATTCCAACATTTGTTGGAGCTTTTGGAGACCAGGCTAAGTTACTGAAAGTAGCCAAATTAGAACAGGTTACCTTCTTCATGTATTCAAAGTCCATAAATTCAGCAAGATCACCATATTGGATGTTGTTTTCTTTTCGTACATCTTGATGTTGGTGATCGTAGTTTTCATTCATTTCACAAAAACGAATCGCTGTAAATCCATTTTGACTGAAAGGAGTATGATCGCCACCACGCAAGAAACGGTCGTTGCGATACACTAAATTAATGTCTAATTGTTCTACATATTGATTGGTCACTGTTTTGATATATCGAGCCAATTGTCTCGATGGACTGTCATTATCACGATTAGTTGCCTTGCGCATTTTTGATTCGGCTTCCGTTTCTAGGTACGGAATAGCTTCGCTAAAAACGCGAACTCTGGTGTTGTCTCTTAGCATCGTTCCGCTAGACAAACTATTTCCAATCATGTCATTGTTGATCATCGCAACTACATTCCATTTTCCATCTTTGGCAACATCGGCTAAATGTTTGGCTCCGTATAATCCTTGTTCTTCGCCTACAACAGCTACGAAAATTAAAGTAAAAGGAAATTCTCTTTGGCTCATTATTCTCGCAAGTTCCATCATGGCAGCTACTCCGGAAGCATCATCATTGGCACCAGGCGCATCTGATTTGGAATCCATAACATCAGAAGCTCGCGAGTCTAAATGGCCGCTAATAATTAGTACACGATCATCTGTAGGATCAGTTCCTTTTAAGGTCGCCATGACATTTCCCAGCTGGCTGTCTGTGGCAATACGTTTTCCATCGGCTTTGATGGTGAAAAAATCAATAACTGAAGTCAGTCTTCCACCAGATGCTAAAGCATATTTGTCAAATTCTGATTTAACCCAGCGTTGCGCTGCGCCAATGCCACGCGTGTTACTTTTGGTATCACTTAAAGTGTGTCGAGTTCCAAAAGAAACCAATTTTCGAACCGTAGCTTCCATGTTTTCCGATTTTACTTCGGCAACCATTTTTTTTATTTCGGGATCATCGACTGTGGTTTGTGCGTAATTGGTATGAGAAATGAACAGTAGTAGGAACAAACAGAGAATTGAGGTTGGTTTCATTAATTGTTTTTTTTTAGTTTCCTCAAAGTTAGTAAAAAAGAAAGTATAAGCGAAATTGAGTTTTAGGAATTGTTTAATTTAAGATAGGTAAGATTAGTTTTTTATTTAAAATAGAATTGATTGTTAATGTCTGTCAAAAAATCTTTATCAGAAATCAAATTTATTGTAAACATATTCTTCAAACCAAAATGGAAGATTCTCCGTGTGAAATTTGAATGCTTTCCCTTGATATACTTCGGCTAGTAAATCCATTTTTTTTCCTGAATTATCAAATAAAAAGGCGCGGTCAACAGTTTTTATAACATCAGCAATGTTTTCTAATGTTTTAAAATATCTTTTTCTAATTTTAGCAACATCTACATTATGTCCACCTTTTGCCACTCTTAGTTTAACTCGGTCTATATTTTTTTCATAATCATCAGTGCAAATGAAATAGAGATATGTTTTGAATCCCAATTTTTTAGCTGTTTCTAATTCTCGAAGTTTTGAGTTATCACTCATTACACTCTCATAAGAAAAAGATTTTTGTTCCTTTACAAGTAAATATCTAATGAACGCTGCGGTAAAAGCGGCTTCGTAACTGTTGGTTTTTTTGGGTTTATTGACAATGAAGTTTTCAGCTATTGTAATGTCTATTGAATAGCTTTCTTTTATAGCTTTAGCAAATAATGACTGACTGTCATTTAAAGAGCTGAATATTTCTAAATCTTTTGTGGTGACTTTTAATCCAAATTCAGACAAATCAATTAATCCTTTTGTTTGAAGAATTTTTTCAATTTCATCTGCATTTATAAAAATACCAGAATTGTAGGTTTTACTTATTACTGAATATAACGATGTTTTTCCAGAGCCGTTTGGACCCGCAAAAACTCGAATTCTACTTTGACTTGACATACAAAATAGTTCCTTTTTTTATTTTTAGAGAAGATCGCAAAGGAATAATTTTTAAGTTTTCTATATCACCGTTTGCATTTTCACGAACTACTTTGTTTCCTCTTGTATAAGTAAAAGATAATCCTAAGGCTCTGTTTTCTCTTATGGCTTTAGCTACCGCCTGTTTGCCAGCTAAAATCAAATTAGAAACTTCTTTAGTATCAGATCTAAAAACAATTTTTTTATCCAGCTTTTCTTGTGACATGGTGTATAATTAAATTATACTAACAAATATAATGATTTTTATTGGCTCAGCAAAGAGCACCGTGTTAAGGGAATTAATAAAAATAATTTTAATGAGATTCCTTCATGGTTGGAAATGTGAGAGTAGGCAATATAAAAATCTGAAAAACATAATATTCTAATCTAGCCCCGATGGAAGCAAGTATCCTTTTGTATTTGCTTTTTGGCAAATACAAAAGATACTGCGGACAGCGGGACAACTCGTGATGAAAGAACGGAAAATTCTGCTCCTAAAAAAGAAAATAACCGTCGAATTTGGGCTTTGTTTTTTTGTGGACCGTTTCTTAATTTACTATTTTCAAACTTCGTACCTTTGCGCTTTAGAAATTGAAAGAAAATGATTGAAATAGGAAAATACAATACGCTTACCATATTACGCGATACCAAAGTGGGTTTGTTTCTAGGAAATCCAGAACAAGATCCAGAAGGAATTCATGACATTCTGTTGCCTAACAAATACGTTCCAAACGAATTTGAAATAGGCGAGGAGTTGATTGTTTTTGTGTATTTAGACCATGAAGAAAGACCCGTTGCCACGACATTAGAGCCTTATATATTATTGAATGAATTTGCACTTTTGCGTGTGAATTATACCAATCAAATAGGCGCTTTTATGGATTGGGGAATGGAAAAGGATATTTTGGTTCCGTTTAAAGAGCAGGCGCGTCCCATGGAAAAAGGGAAACGCTACTTGGTGTATCTTTATATGGATGAAAAAACCAATCGTTTGGTGGCTTCCAGTAAATTGAATCAGTTTTTGAAAAATGATAACCTAACGGTTGAAAAAGGGGAAGAAGTAGATTTGATAGTTTCCCATATTACTGAATTAGGAATTAACGTTATCATCAACGAAAAGTACAAAGGTTTGATGTACAAAGATGAAGTGTACGATGATGCAATTCGTACAGGAGACCGTATAAGAGGCTATATAAAAACGATACGTCCCGATAACAAAATAGATGTAGCGTTACAAATCCAAGGCTACGAAAGTATTGAGCCAAATGCCGATAAAATTCTGGATGAGTTAAGAGCGAGTAGAGGGTTTTTGCGTTTGACTGATAATTCACATCCTGAGGATATCAAAACGGTTTTGAAGATGAGTAAAAAAACCTTCAAAAAAGCAATTGGTGCTTTGTATCGAGAGAAATTAATAGAAATCAAGGAAGACGGAATTTACTTGGTTAAGGAATAAAAAAAAGAAAGACTAATCGGAAACGGTTAGTCTTTCTCTTTTTAATGCTGTTTTAGAATATTAAATTCTAACATCATTAAAATAAATTTAAGTTTAAAGTCGCTTTATCCGCCTGTAAACCAATAGTATTCAAGATACTATTTTTAAAATAGTAGTTTAAGCGCAAAGTACTTTAAAGAGTTGTTTGTCTTTTAAATGTACAAAAACTTGCGTAAGAGTTAAGAAATAAGTTCACGATAAGCCTTTGGTTTTATATATATTGGAAGATGATTTTCTAAATAATTTTTATTAATGTCTCACTTTCGCAAGGACAAGAAAAACAAATCTTTAATTTAACCGTAGGTGTTACTTTTTATTTTTTACTGTTGGGGCAAATGGTTGTATCATTAACTCGTTTAACAGGGCTTTTATACTTTTATAATAAGTTATTACCGTAGAAAAAGGAGTGACAACATTTTTAATTGCATTCAATACATTCTTTTTTTAGGTTAATAAATCAGTGAAGAATCAATAATTAATCAAGGTGAATAGTGTGTATTCGTCTGATTAGCTTATCCTAAATTTAAAAATAATTTGAATGAGGCTCTGTTAAAATGCTTTTTATTTACTGTTTTTTAACATCTTGAAACCTTTCATCAGAGAAGGATTACCATAAGCTTATGTAAATAGAATAGATAAAATGTAAAAAATGATTTATTTTTACACTGAAATAATTTAAATCATTGACAATGGATTGGATCACTGCTAAAGAATACGAAGATATCACTTATAAAAAATGCAATGGCGTTGCCAGAATCGCTTTCAACAGGCCGGATGTGCGCAATGCCTTCCGTCCAAAAACTACTGCAGAACTCTACAATGCCTTTTATGATGCACAAGAGGACACCTCCATTGGTGTCGTTTTATTGTCTGCTGAAGGACCATCGTCTAAAGATGGTATCTATTCTTTTTGCAGCGGTGGCGATCAAAACGCACGCGGTCATCAAGGATATGTGGGTGATGATGGACAACATCGTTTGAACATCTTAGAAGTTCAGCGTTTAATCCGATTCATGCCAAAAGTAGTTATCGCTGTAGTACCAGGATGGGCTGTAGGCGGCGGTCACAGTTTACATGTGGTGTGCGATTTGACTTTGGCGAGTAAAGAACATGCGATTTTCAAACAAACAGATGCTGATGTAACTAGTTTTGACGGTGGATACGGATCGGCTTATTTGGCTAAAATGGTCGGGCAGAAAAAAGCACGCGAAATTTTCTTTTTGGGACGTAATTATTCTGCACAAGACGCAATGGATATGGGAATGGTAAATGCTGTTATTCCGCATGATGAATTAGAAGATACCGCCTTTGAATGGGCCCAGGAAATTTTGCAAAAATCGCCAATGGCCATTAAAATGTTGAAATTTGCTATGAATCTTACTGACGATGGAATGGTGGGACAGCAAGTATTTGCTGGTGAAGCCACTCGGTTAGCTTATATGACTGAAGAGGCGAAAGAGGGTAGAAATGCATTCCTTGAAAAAAGAAAGCCGAATTTTGAGAAAAAATGGTTGCCATAATTTAGTAATCAGTGTTCAGTCTCGAGACTTCGGGGTTAGTGTTCAGTCGCAAAACAAGGAATAGAAAGTTTAATGTTTAAAGTTGTTTTTGAAAAGGAACTTTAAACTTTTACTCGGTATGCTTAAAACTAAACTTTATAAATGGAAAATTTTACAAACGATACAATCGATACCAACCATCTTCCAAAGTTTGAAGAAGTTGCTTTTACGGGTTTACATCCTAAATATTTTAAAGTGGTATTGATTAATTTATTGATCGTCATTAGCATACTTATTTTAGTTCCTTCACTAGTTTCTGTCTTGAAACCGGAATTATTTTCGGGAAGAATTTGGATGATTTTAGGTATTTTGCTTCCTATTATTTCAACTTTGATAATTGTCTTTTCTATTATAGGATTTAAGAAAAAAGGATTTGCTTTTAGAAATCATGATGTTTTATTCCGACATGGGGTCATTGCGACTAACACAATCGTAATTCCTTATAATAGAGTACAACATGTGGCATTACATGAAGGATTAGTATCACGATATTTTGGTCTTGCCAAGATTGAAATTTTCACTGCTGGAGGAAGTTCTAGTGATATTGAAATTCCGGGAATCGAAAAAGAACAAGCCGAAAATATCAAACAATTGTTGATGGGTAAAATACAAAAGCAATTGTAATGGGATCCGATTTTAGTCAACCACAAAGGCAATCCATAGTTGGGATTTGGGTTATGTTTTTTTACACGCTTCAGCAATATGGCAGAGCTTTATGGCCCATTATCTTAATTTGGGCTTTTAAATTTGATGAAATTAACAAAGTGTATTTAGTTGTGGGAATGCTCCTTCTATTCGCAAGTATTGGAATTGTTTCTTATTTGAAATATATGAATTTCACTTTTTTATTAGATTCAGAAAACCAAGAATTTGTTATTAGAGAAGGTGTTTTTAATAAAACCAAAACTGCAATTCAGCTGCATAAAATCCAGCAAGTAAATATTAATCAGTCTTTTATTCAAAAGCTGATTGGTGTATATGAATTGGACGTGGATACTGCTGGAACCAACAAGAAGGAAGGGGTTATTAAAGCCATTTCGCATCAATTGGCTTTGGATTTAAAATCTCGTTTGTTAGAAAATGATGGGCAAAAAAGCATTAGCAAAAATGAAGCTATATCATTGGAGGAAACAGAACAAAAACTCTTTGAAGTAGCGCATCCTTTTATAAAAATTAGTTTTTTGAGTTTGCTAAAAGTTGGAATTACTTCTAATTATCAAAAAACCGTCGCTTTACTTATCATTTTCTTTAGTACAATTTATGAGAATTTTCAAAATTTTGGAGACGAGAATACCATTTATAAAGAGAAAGTAGGAACTTTTATAGATCAGAACTTAGTATCACAAACCATTTTACTAGGCGTAATTGTCTTGTTTGTTGCAGTTTTGGTTTTGAATGTGATTCGGACTGTGTTTAAGTATTATGATTATAACATAGCCAGACAGAAAGGCTCTTTGTTATTGTCTTTTGGACTTTTGAACACAAAAAGCACTATTATTAAACCTGAAAAAGTTCAGATAACGACTGTTACCAGAAATTTTTTCCAAAAGAAAATGGGCATTCTTGAACTAAAAATCAAACAAGCCACTAGTGGAGAAAATGAAGAAAGAAAATCAGCGATAGAAATCCCTGGTTGCAGCGAGTTGGAACGTGACGCTGTTTTAAAGCTATTGTTTCATAAAATACCTGAAAAAGGATTAATGCTCAAGCCTAATTTTCGTAAACTTATTTTTTCCGTTTTCCTTACAATTGGATTACCTTTGTTTGTTTTTATGTTAATTGGGCATTGGCTTGTTCCATCTGTATTTGAATATAGTTATTTGGTTCCTATTGGTGTCCTTTTTGTTGGGCTGATCCAGTACTTTAAATTTATAAATAACCGATTATTCATAAATGAGAATTTTATAATAAAACAAAGTGGCGCTTGGGACGTAAGCGATGCTATTATTGAACCTAGCAAAATTCAAGCGATTTCTACTTCGCAACTTTTCTGGCACAAAAGGCTAAATATAGGTTCTATAACACTGCATACTGCAGGAGGCACGATTGCTTTTCAGCTAGGGAATTATTCAATAATTAAACAACAGGTAAACCGCTGGTTGTACGAAATTGAAACTTCTGATAGCAATTGGATGTAAAATAAAATAGTTTAAAGTTTAAGGTTTAAAGTTGTTTGCACAACAAATCTTAAGTTGTAGACTTTAAATTTTTAAATAAAAAAATATGAAACATTGGATTGAAGCAGCACGTTTACGCACATTACCTTTATCGGTTTCTGGAATAATAGTTGGAAGTATGTATGCTTTGGCACACCCAACAGATAGTATTTTAACACCAACAGAAGTTTTTAACTGGCGATTGTTTGGCTTTGCTATATTGACCACATTAGGATTGCAAATACTATCTAATTTTGCCAATGATTACGGTGACGGCATGAAAGGAACAGATAATGAAGATCGTGTAGGTCCAAAACGGGCAATCCAAAGCGGTGTGATTACTCCACAAGCTATGAAACGCGCGATTATAATTACATCTGGATTGACGTTACTGTCAGCGATGTTGCTGATTTATTATGCTTTTACCGATACCAACTTATGGTTTTCGCTATTTTATTTGGTTTTGGGAATTCTTTCCATAATATCTGCTATTCGCTACACAGTTGGAAATACAGCCTACGGGTATCGAGGATTTGGAGACCTCTTTGTATTTGTATTTTTCGGATTGGTGAGTACTTTAGGAGTGAATTTTTTATACTCAAAACAATTGGATTCATTGTTGGTGTTAGCTGCTGTTGCTATTGGGTTATTGAGTGTTGGTGTTTTGAATTTGAATAATATGCGAGACGAAGCATCTGATAGAAAATCAAATAAAAATACCATTGTTGTAAAAATTGGTGGTGCTAAAGCTAAAATATACCATTACAGTCTGATTGTAACAGCTATGGTTTTAATTATTGTTTTTGCTATTCTTGATGATTTTTACTTTGATCAATATCTGTTTTTACTGGCTTATATCCCTCTAACTAAACATTTGATTACTGTTTATAAGAATCAAATTCCTAAGGAATTAGATCCCGAATTAAAAAAACTAGCATTGAGTACTTTTGCACTTTCGGTATTGCTCGCTTTGTGCATGATTTTCTTTTTTTCGGATTTGATTGTTAATACATTGATGGGCGGAAGATAACGTTGAGCCTAGTTTCAATTTTAAAAATCATTCAAAAAAATAATTTTTACAACAAGTATACATCCAGTTTCGAATCCCGAATCGCAGCAAGCATTGGGGATTTGATTTTAAATAAAAAAATATGAAAATAACATTTTATGGCCATGCATCTTTAGGAATAGCAGTGGGTGGCAAACATCTTCTTGTAGATCCTTATATTTCTGCTAATCCCAAAGCGGCACATGTTGACCTGGAGACATTAAAAGCGGATTATATTCTTTTAACGCATGCGCACGGCGACCATATTCTGGATGTTGAGGCCATTGCAAAAAGAACCAACGCCGTAATTGTTTCTAATGCGGAAATTGCGGGTTATTATGCTGCTAAAGGTTTTCAGTCGCATCCCATGAACCACGGTGGGAGTTGGAATTTCGATTTTGGAAAATTAAAATTTGTAAATGCCATTCATTCTAGTTCTTTTCCTGATGGCAGTTACGGCGGAAATCCGGGTGGTTTTGTCATTGAAGGCGAGCATAAAAACATCTACATTGCTGGTGATACGGCGCTGACTATGGACATGAAACTCATTCCGATGCGTACTAAACTGGACTTGGCGATTCTGCCAATAGGCGATAATTTTACGATGGATGTTGAAGATGCCATTATTGCTTCCGATTTCTTGGAGTGTGATAAAATTTTGGGGTATCATTATGACACTTTCGGTTATATCGAAATAAATCACGAGGAATCGATTCGTAAATTTTTTAACAAAGGAAAAGATTTGATGTTATTGGAAATAGGGAGTTCAATCGAATTATAAAACAAGCTAGTCTTCGACCTTAGTTGTATTTGGAGCTACTTCCTGCTATTCGCTTGTATCTTTCCTTGTCTCCTCTCGTCTCAAGAGACTAGAGGAGACAAGGAAAGGATACCGCTGCTATCAGGGCTATGAAATTACGTTAATCAAGAATATGAATAGTATAAAAGGAATTTTTCTGCTAGTAATTGCACTCGCTTTTCAGACAAGTTTTTCACAAAAAGACGGTTATTGGGATAAAACCCGCGCTACAACTGAAGAAATTACAGTTTCTGCCAGAGACCGAATAATTTTAAAAACCCAAGATTTTCCAGAAGGAACCACCGAAGTTGTTTTCAGAATAACACTTTTGGATAAAAACCAGCAAATGGCGGGTAGTTTGGTTTCCGTTTTAAAAGCCATCCCAGACCCTACAGGAATTAGTCAAGGTTCGGCAGGAGCCGTTTTTATTTTGTCTAAAATCTCAGGAGAGGACAAATGCAAGTATGCTGTTTTCTCTAGTGCGGACTTAGCTACAAAATACAAAGAAAACGGAAAAACAGACGATGCGTGTTTGGTTCAAGATACACCCGTTAGTAAAGATGCTAATTTACTTTCTGCAGACAAATCAGCTTGTATGAAATTGAATAGTGGAAATTTATGGTTTGGTTTCGAAAGCAAGAACTGGATCATGAATCAAAAAATCATTCTCGAAGTGGTGCCGTGGGTGGATAACAAACTCAGTCGCGGCTGGACTGTTGAAAACAGAAAAGCAATCATTGATCAGTGTAAAACCTCTAATTTGGCTCAAAAAATGAGCAATTCTGATGATTTCTGCGTTTGTATTCTGGATAAAATCCAAGCCAGTTATAAATTTAAGGAATTCCAAAAATTGTTGCCTATGGAGCGTGCGAAAGCCTTTAAGGATTTTGGAAACAGCTGTTTTGGCGAAAGCAATCTTTCTACTACCGTTTACAACGATTTGCGCAAACAAGCCGCTGGATTAGCTAAGCAAGGAAAGTTCGGTGAAGCTATCATCAAACTAGCAACAGTTATCAATGATGGAAAAGCAACGGCTTTAGATTACAATGCCATTGGAAATAATTATCTTTTGACTAAGCAATACGGCAAAGCGATTAAATTCCTGAAAGAAGGCGAGAAGCAAGACGAAACCGAATTATTGATACAATTAAATTTAGCCCATGCTTATTTATTAAATGATAATTATACTTTGGCAAAAGCAATTTACAAAGAATACCAAGCACAAAACGTAACAGATAGCTTGAGCTGGACACAAAAAATGAAGCAAGATTTTGAGAACTTCAAAAAAGTGGGAATTCAAAGTAAAGATTTTGAGCGAGTTTTGAGGCTGATTAATTAAAAGTATTGTGTTAGCACCCTTAGTTTTGAATATTAATTGATAATCGTAGACCTAAAAGTCGCAAGCTGTAGTTTTTATTTTTGCATTCTATACCAATAAAAGAAAACCCAAAACGGAAAACCGAAAACAGAAAACCCAAAACGGATAACCCAAAACGGATAACCTAAAACGGATAACCGAAAACTAATAACCCAAAACGGATAACCGAAAACAGATAACCGAAAACGCATAACCGAAAACGGATAACAGAAAACAGATAACCCAAAACGGATAACCTAAACTATTTTGAAAGCAACCTACCATAAATACATTCTCAATTTCAAGCGTCCATCAGGTACTTCTCGGGGCGTGATGACCGAAAAAGAAACTTGGTTTATTGTCTTAGAAAAGGACGGAAAAAAAGGAATAGGCGAGTGTGGCATCCTACGCGGATTGAGTATTGATGATCGACCGGATTATGAAGAAAAATTACAACGGACTTGCGACAATATTCATCTAGGAAAAGAACAACTTTGGGAAGCGTTATTGGAGTTTCCTTCGATACAGTTTGGAGTTGAAATGGCGTTCCAATCTTTGGAGAGTGATACTCCTTTTTTACTCTTTCCTTCGGAGTTTACAAACGGGTCAAAATCAATGGTGATTAACGGTTTGGTTTGGATGGGCGAGGAGTCGTTTATGAAGCAACAAATCGAGGAGAAATTAGCAGAAGGATTCACGTGTGTAAAACTCAAAATAGGAGCGATAGATTTCGATAAAGAACTACAATTATTACGGTTTATACGAGAACATTTTACTCCGGAACAAGTCGAAATTCGGGTTGATGCTAACGGTGCTTTTAGTTCAGAAATGGCTTTATATAAATTAATACAACTAGCTGAATTTAAATTACATAGCATCGAGCAACCGATACAAAAAAACCACACTGACAGGATGGCAGAGTTGTGTAAAATCACTCCTTTTCCTATTGCTTTAGACGAAGAGTTGATCGGTGTATTTGCTTTGGCTGAAAAAGAGCAATTGTTAGAAAAAATTAAGCCGCAATACATCATTTTGAAGCCAAGTTTTGTAGGTGGTTTTCGAGGCACACAAGAATGGATTTCATTGGCTGAAAAGCATAAAATAGGATGGTGGATTACCTCAGCATTAGAGAGTAATATTGGACTTAACGCCATTGCACAATGGACGTTTTTACAGCAAAATACAATGCCACAAGGGTTAGGAACTGGCGGACTTTATACGAATAATTTTGATTGTCCATTAACAGTTTCTGAAGGACAATTGTGGTATAAAAAAGAAGTAGAGTGGGCGTTTGATTTTAATCTTTTGAAATAGGCTGTTCAGACAGTTTCCCTAATTGTCCATCTCCCAGTAATACTGATAATGTCTTTAGGCTGGGCGTGCGGTCTGCAATTAATTTTATGATGCTTGTGAATGGAATAAACAGTATCATTCCTGCAGCGCCCCATAAAATACCGCCTACTATTACCACAATTATAATAACAAGTGTGTTTATTTTTAAACGGCTTCCCACTGCAAAAGGAAATATAATGTAGGCTTCGAGTAATTGCACAATTGAAAAAACTACAATTACAGCTAAAGGATACCAAACCGAATTGTAAGTTATCCAAGAAACGGCAATGGGTAACAGGGCCGATATCATGATTCCTACGTACGGTATAAAAGTGAGGATAGAAGCAATAAATCCAAAAAGGAAAGGATTTGGCACCCCGATAATCCATAGCCCAATACTGTTTAACAATCCTACTATTAAATAGACCAATAGCATTCCTTTGATGAAATTATAATATTCATGAATAGTTTCGATCAAAATTTCATGAATGGTATTTTTTTGCTCCGCAGGAAAAAGTTGGTACAAAGCATTGGACAACAATTGTCTGTGGTACAATAGTAACGCGGAGAAAATAGGAATCATCAATAAAAAAAATACAGATTCAGAAACGGAATAAGCAGTGCTTCGTAGGATTGAAAATACCTGTGAACCCGAATTACTGAGCATATTACCAATAAAGTCGGATTGTTTTTCTAGACTAATATTAAATCGTTCCGAAAGTAACAGACTTAATTCCTTTATTGTTTCTGCTAATTTAACTCTTAAAGATTGCCATTCCTTTAGAAATTCTGTGAACTGTGCAAATAATAAATAAAGCACGGCCCCTGCCAAAAGCGTTACTACTAAAATCGAAATAAATATGGCTATTCCTTTACCAAGTCCTTTTCCTTGCATCCATTTACAGATAGGATAGAGAATAAAACTCATGAGTAATGAAAAACTTAAAGGAATGAAAAGTGTTTTACCAAAATATAAAACTAAAGAAGCCAGTACTATAAACTGGAGTATTTCGAAAACAGTATAGTTTCTGCTGGTTAGAAATGGACCCGGAGTTTTAGAAGATTTTATCATAACCAAAGTATGTAATAGTTGTTAAATCATATTCTTCGTTCCAGCACTAAATAATTTTTTAAGATTCTACTAATCGCTTATGGTAATTGATTTGACCCAAATGATAGGCGAGGTGCGTGGTCAAATGAATTAGCATATATTCAGTAGTTGTTTTTTCTTAAATACTACAAGTGGAAATTCTATTTTCAAATCCTGTTGTCCTAGACTATCCAACGCATTTTCTACTGCAACTTGAGTTTGTGCTATTTTTGTTAACAATATTGGCCTTGAATTATCTTTAAGGGAAGAGTCAATTGCTCGATTTCTGATATAGTCTGTTTTCCTATCTCAGCGGCACTATAAGTTGTTAAGTTTCCTAGTAAATGCGAACAAATATTGCCATCGGAATTAGTAATTCCTTTTTGGATTTCCCAAATCGTACTTTCGTTTTGTATGATTCAATTTTAATTTTAAGCTTTTTGAAAAGGACTTTTAAAGTATTAGTTAGCATGTTTAGTTTCTTTATACTTTTGTAATGATGCCAATGCTTGTTGTTGAATTTTTTTATGAAAAAATCCAGTCCAACCCAAAAGCTGTCCTGTAAATCCAAAAGCCTGCTTGGACCACTTCCAGATGTCAAAATCATCCGTGTGTTTTATAATTAAACCGTCTTTAAATTGAAATTGCGACTGAATGCGATTGATCACTTTTCTATTGTTTTTGCTGAAATTATAGGTGGCAATCCAGCGGGCAGTGCCTGTGTATTCGTTGGCTTTTACATTTGAGAATTCAATTTTTATTGTTCCTTTGCCTTTCTCAATAAGCATCTTCCACATTTGGAATACGTCATGTCCTTTTAATAAACCGAATGCAGGATCCCGAAATTGAATGTTTGAATCGTAACATTCACACATTGTCACTGCATCAGCATTTGCAAAAGCAGTATAGAATTTGATAATGGTTTTCTCGTTTGAAGACATCCTTTTAAATAAAGTGAATAGTAAAAATACTAAATTTTTTTGAGCAAATTTAATGTTTCAAATCTAAATTGACAGAAACGAAGTTCCGTTATTATTTATAAAAGGAAATACTGTGGTTGAAATTAGTTCATGATAAAAGGATTGTACTGACTTTATGATTTCAATGGAGACCAAAAAAAAAGGATAGACTTTTAAGTTTCTATCCTTTTTGTGCATTTATAAAAGTTTATTCTCCCTGTAACAGTATTATCTAGTAGCAGGAATAATGTCAATAATTACGGTACGATTATAAAAACGTTCCTCTGGAGTTTTATTTTCAAAAGGAGATTTATTTTCATCTTCTCCAAATCCGTTAACTTCAAATTGAACATCGTTTCTTCCTGATTTTGCTAAAGCTTTTTCGATAATCATCTTTACATCATTTGCACGTGAGGCAGATAAATTAAGGTTGTATGCTTCACCACCAATAATATCAGTATGTCCGTGAATCATCACTTTTGCACCAACAGGAATTTTAGGAGTTACAATATCAGCAAGGTATTTTTCATACATTGTAATGGCTACTGCTTTATTGAATTCATAAAGAATACTGTATCTCATTCCTTCAATTGTTTTTGCAGGAGTCCAAAGCACCACATGTATTGGTGTTTCTTTTTCTATAATTTTACCACTTTTGGTTTGGCCAATCATTTTTACTTTGTAATCTCCTTCTGGACGACTACCTAAAATTGATTTTCCTGAAATCTTAACTTCATCCTCCATGTACGGTCCAAAAGACTGTACTTTACCTTGCTCGTCCGTCATTTGCAATGACCAAGAAGATAATGCTTCTCCAGCTCCTTTATTATTAAAGGTTACATAGCTTTCCATAGGTGCTTCTTGTGATGCAACAATCTGTACTGGTTTCAATTGTGCATCAGTACCACTTTGAAATTCCATTAATAAATCAGGAGAGCTGCTCTCGATAGAAACTCTGCGATCTCCTTCACGTAACAATACTAATTCTAGTGTTGCACCTGGTTGCTCAGAAGGGATATTTGGCTTTTCTTGACCTTTGGTTGCAATTCTAGAAGCATTGATGGCAAATACATTAACCAAATACGTTTTAACCGATTCAGCCATTGCAAGTCCATCCGCATTTCCTTTGTTAGAAGAACCCACTAACGAAATAGTAGCTGAAGGATTTTTTTGCATGCGATCCCCTAGGATGTTCAATACATTGTAATATACGGTCATTTGACGCTTAGAACGGTCAGATAAGTTTTTTGGAGCAAATACTTCCAATTGATCTTCTTTAAAGTCTTTCACCTGATTTTTCGTTAATAAAACATAACGGTTTGGAATTTCATTCGAATCTTCATCAAAGAAAACGTAGTTTCTTAGTGGGAAAATTTCAGTCATTCTGTTTTCTCCAGGAACATTACTAGGAGAATTTACAGAAAAAGAAACTTCACGATCTTGAACCATGTCAGTTGCTTCTTGAATGTTTTTTCCTTGTCCAAATTTAAGTGCGACACCGGCTCTGATGGTTGTAATATTCCAAGTTTCTGTTGCACGAGGATTTTGACCAAAATAAGGTTGGAAAGAAACAAAAGGGGACAATACAAATTGTGTCTTATTGCTATCTGAAGATAATGGAATATCATATCCTGCACCAATTTGCATTGATAAAATAGTTTCTTCAATTTCACTAAACTCGCCCGAAACTGCTGGAGTAGCTGCTTGATTTGGAAATGCTGGATTTACACCTAATTCATAGGTAAATGATTTATCTAGGTTGAAAGCCAAACGAGGACCTCCATAAAGATAGAAATTAGATTTAAATGGAGCAAAACGTACGCTTGGTTCAACAGTAAGGTAACTAAGATCCGTAGATAAGTCAGCAGGACAATCACAAGCGGTTCGTACTTGGTCAAAAGCACCTTTACGGCTATCATAACCTGCTTGTAGCATTACTCCCCATCTAGAGTCAGCAGGGCGATATTCTAAAAGAGGGGCAATAAATAGTCCCACACCATCACCATCATGAAATGTTGCAGGAGGTGTAAAACTCGCACTTAACTGATTAGTAGAACCACGGTAAAAGTTAAAATTAGCTCCACCAGCAACGCCAAAGAACCAAGAAGGTTTAGCGTACTTTACCTCTTGTGCTTGCTGTGCCAATACGGGAGTTTGAACACTTAACCAGGTCAATGAGGCTACTAAAAGACTCTTGATTGGTAAGTTATTTGGTGACCAAGCTTGGCGAGATCCCTTTTTTAAATGAGTTATATTGTTCATATTTTTTATTTTTATTGCGTTATATCGAATAAATCCCGCCCGTAAGCGGGATGTACAATTACTTTAACTTAATTATTTGGAACGTTTATAGTTGTATTTACCATTGTTACAGAGGCTACTAAAGAGATTGCTCTTCCATTAAGTACTGTTTGCGCAGCATTTCCTGCAGTTGAGAATGTGACTCCTGCATTAGAGATTATTGTTCCTACCATAATTCCTCCTCCAGCGCCATTGATAGTTGCCGCAGTACCCACATACCAGAATACATTTTTAGGTAAAGCTCCATTTTTCATTATAACACTTTTTGCACCGTTTGGTCCTGCTATTCCTACTGTAAGTCCAGATGCTGTTTGAAAAATCCAAGTTGCATTAGGATCTCCTTGAGCGTCCAAAGTAAGGTTACCATTGCTAATTTTGAAAGTACCACTAGCTGATTTATAAACTCCTGGGGCTAATGTCAATCCTCCTAGTTCACCTGCGCCTGGATCAGTTCCTCCTGGTTTTGAAGCGGGAGAAATACTTAGGTAAGCTGCATTTGCATCAAGTAATCCTTGTTTAGCTATATCAAATGATGTTTGTGTACCTGGAGCAGGTGGAGCAGTGTATATTTTACCTTTCACATCTCCTACATTTAAAGGAGTTTCTGTATATATGGCTGTAGCGTCATGAAATCCTGTTACTAAAGTTGAGGCAGCTGTAGTTCCAATACTACCGTTAATCACAGTATTTAACCCCTGATTTGTTATTCCAGCGTTTCCACCAAAAGCACCAAACATTGCAGCTGATCCAAGATTTACTTGAGAAGGCTGAACTACTACTGGAGGATTTACTGTAGTGGTAAAATTCCAAACATAATTATTAGCTAATGGAATTCCTATGGTGCTTTTAGCATTTGTTGTTATTGTGGCCGTATAAACCAATCCCGGTTGTAATGATGCTGTAGGATCAAAAGAAGCAGTTAATCCTGAGTAAGAAACGATACCGGCGATTGATGTTGTACCTTGTCGTAAAGTAAAAGTTGTAGCATTTATACTTGAAGGATCCATTGGTATGTTAAAATCTGCCGTTACTGTTTTTAATAGATTAACTCCAGTTGCGTTATTCACCGGATCAGTTGCAGTTACGATAGGGTTAACTCCTGTTTTAAAAGTCCATACATAATTGGCTCCTAAAGCTGTACCAAGTGTATTTTTAGCATCAGTTGTAATTGTTACCGTGTAGGTAGTGTTTGCCTGTAATGGGTTAGTGGGTGTAAAAGAAACCATTGATCCAGTATAAGCGATAGTTCCAGCTACGGGATTTGCTCCTTGTTTTACTGTATAACTAGTACCATTTAATGTTGAAGGATTCATTGGCATGCTGAAAGTAGCTGTGATTATTTTGTTCAAGGCTACGTCAGTTGCGTTGTTGATTGGATCTGTGCTAATTACAATAGGTCTTAAAATCAAACCAGTAGTAAAAGCCCAAACGTAATCTGTTTGTAAAGCATTACCCATCACGTCTTTTACTAAAGTTTTTACTCTTCCCGTGTAGGTGGTGTTTTCTAAAAGGGGCGAAGAGGGTGTAAATGAAGCTGTTTTACCTGAATAGGTTACCGTTCCTGCAACAGAATTTGTACCTGTTAAAGTAATTGAACTTTGGGTAATTGTTGCTGGATCCATCTCTGTATTAAAAGTTACTGTAATAACTTTATCTACTGATACTCCTACTGCATTAGATATTGGACTTGTCGATTCTACAATTGGACATACACCAATCGTTTCCTGGAAATCATCGCTTGCGCATCCAGAAATTAATGCAATAAGTAGTATTGCAAATGTGAATAGTAAATTTTTTGTTTTCATTTTTTATTAATTTAGGGGATTATGAATTTTGTTCTCCAAAGGTCAGTTTGTTAACAACTAAAAGTCTTATACTATTAAAATTATTAGTTGTAAGATTCACTTATTTTATTTGTTAAAATTTTTAGTAATATATTTGAAATCAGTAATTTGATTTTTTTTTAATGTGTTAACAGAATGTTATTTTCATGATTTTTAATAAAGAAGTTAGTACAAAAAAAAATATCTAAAAATACATGCAACACTTGTGGTTGCTACAACTATTTTACAATTAGTTTCTAAAATAAATCATTTTAGAATGAAAGTCCATAGTGTTTTGATTTAGTATATTACAAGATGGATGGTTTGAAGCAGTAATTTTTGCCACGGATTTGCAAATTTCAAAATTTTATCATCTGCCAATTTCCGGTGATAAAAAGTTTTTTAGAAGTTAAAGCGAGATGCAGTAAAGAGCATAGTTTTAACGCTATCTGAAACCGATAAACGTCGTATTAACTACAATCTAGAGCGTGTTTAAAAACAACAGTACTGAACACCATTTTTTTTATTAACCAAAGGTGAAAGGGAAAAATAGCAATAAGTGCGTTCTTGATTTTAAAATGGTTAGAAAAAAATTGAACCATTAGCTACACTCAATTTTTTTCCTTTTGTTTTAATGTGTGAATAAAAAAGGTTAGTTCTGTAGTAAAGGTATCAAGTGTTATGGCAGACTGCTTTATATATTCTAAATAATCTTTAATTTCTTGTTTAGAATTAGACGACTGGTCGAGTAAGAAGGATATTCCTAGAATGTTAGTCACTGGCTGTCTCAGTTTATGCGAAGTCATAAACATGAGTTTTTCTAAACCTATTATGTATTCTTTTTGATATTCTTCAGCGATATTGAGTTCAGAAATAGCATTCAAAAGTTGTATGGCACGCTTTTCTTTTTCTTGATTTTGGAATTCAAGATTTTTGTTGGCAATAATCAGTTCTGCCGCTCGTTTTTCTTTTTCTTGATTTTGAAAAGCAAGTTCTTTATTAGCAATAATTAATTCTGCTGCTCGTTTTTCTTTTTCTTGGTTTTGAAATACAAGATTTTTGTTAGCTAAAATTAGTTCTGCTGCTCGTTTTTCTTTTTCTTGGTTTTGAAATATAAGCTTTTTATTAGCAATAATTAATTCGGTTGCACGCTTTTCTTTTTCTAGATTTTGGAAAGCGAGTTCTTTGTTTGCTATCAGCAGTTCTGAGGCCCGTTTTTCTTTTTCTTTGTTTTGATGGCCTATTTCTTTTTCAGCAATAATAAGTTTTGCTGAAAGTTTCTGTTTTTCTTGGTTTTGAAAAGCAAGTTGATTAGTGATAACAATTAATTCTGAGTCCCGTTTTTTTTGTTCTTGAATTTGAAATACAAGTTTTTCATTAGCGAGAATTAATTCTACAGCTACATTTATTTTTTCGTTATTTGGAATAACAAATAAATCGTTTTTAATTTCTGAGTCTATAGTATTGATTCTTTTGAGCATCCGACTTTCAAATTAAAGTTTATAAACGAAAAAACTTTCAAATGTAGTGCAAAAGTACTGAATTTGAAATGCGAGTGCGAAAGATTAATTGTAAAAACAAAAATTAAATTGCCTTAATATTTACTGCCTGTAAAAGGAAATTAACTGTTTTGTAATTCGTTTTCTTTTACTTTTTCAGAATGTTTGGTGACCACATTTGTGATTACAAATTGCAATAGTGTTCCTAAAATTCTTTTTATTGGATTGTGAGTGGATCCTAATAAAACTTTTTTAGTTAAGTAACCTGTAGTTATTCCGATGACATTGCTTAGTATGTTACCTTTAAATTCAGATGTAGTGGCCATTTGACCAAAAGCCTTTTTAATCAAATTTACAGGTTTTAAACTTTCATAAGTATAATAATACTGATCTTTCAGTTGTAATAAATCCTCGGCTTGTTTTAGTTTCAGTAATGCAATCGCTTCTTTAAGAGTTGCTGTCTCGTTTGGCTTTTTCATATTAACTTTTTTTAAGCATTTTAACAATAATAAAATTACTGATTGGCATTTTAAGCCATTGATCTTTGAAGAGGTAAAGAACAATTGCAACTAGGAGATAAACGCTGGATACTATAAAAAAACCATAATATACTTTTCCAAGTAATTCACCAATCCATAAGGATAAACCAATGTTTGCAAGGAAGGCAAACAGTACAAAAACAATAGAAACGGTTAATCGAGATAATAAAGATGACATCACATCAGCAGTCTTGTCAACTGCATTTAGTTTAGCCAGTTCTACTGTTGTTCTGGTATAATCTTCCGCTCTTTCAAAAAGCATTTCTATTGTTGATGCGTTGTTTTCCATAATGAAATTTTTAGTGTACTAAATAGAGAAATTTTAATATCTGATTAGATATTTGTATTTTTCATATCATTTTTTGCATCTTGAAATTTTGATTTTCCTTCAGCAAGCAAAGCTTCACCATCACTTTTAGCATCATAAAATTTTGATTTTCCTTCTGATACTAAAGCTTCCCCTTCTTGCCAGATTTTCTCATATTTATTAGTGATTGTTCCTAACAATGTATCAAGTTTATCTTTCAATTCGTCAGCATAATCATTGCTTTTGTCCATGATTTTTCTTCTAGTTTTGTCTCCTTTTTCAGGGGCAAACAATACTCCTAATAATGCTCCAACAGCTACTCCGCCTAAAACTCCTAATAATATTTTATCTGCTTTCATAATTACTTATTTTATTATTATTTTTAATTTTTAATTTGATTAAATACTTCTACCTGATATCAGTCTGAAAAGTATTGCGATTACAGCAATGACAAGTAAAACATGAATAATAGATCCCAGGCTGAATGCGAAAAAGCCAATTGCCCAAAAGATTACTAAAATTACTGCTATTGTATAAAGAAGATTTCCCATGTTTTTTTATTTTAATGATTAGATGATAATTTGTTGCGTTGCCCTATACTTTTCTGCCTGATATTAGTCTAAATAATATTGCAATTACTGCAATAACAAGAAGAATGTGAATAATAGATCCTGCGCTATAAGCAAAGAATCCAATTGCCCAGAATATTACTAAAATTACTGCGATGGTGTAAAGAAGGTTACTCATGATTTCTAGTTTTTAGTGATTAGTATATATTAGTTTAGTCTCAATCCTACATAAACGTTTAATACGCTGTTTTTTGCATCAGATGAAATAAAGTTACTTGAGGAATCATCTTTTCCTATTTTTGTAAGTCCATAGTTGTAACGAACTCCAAAGTTTACTGCGTCCAAATCAATTCCAACACCTCCAGAAATACCAGCATCAAACTTGTTAAAATCATTCGTGTCTAATTCTCTTTGAGAAGAAGAAAAATTGGAATCATTGGTTGTTTTTCCGCTAACCATGTAAGCAGCATAAGGACCAACATGTACATTGAAATTTTCAGTGATATTAGCTACTAATAATACAGGGACTTCGATATAGTTCACATTGAATTTCGCTGTACCTTGAATAAGTGCATTGTTATACACTAATTCAGCACCTTTTGTAGTGTAATTAATCTCTGGCTGAATAGCGATGCTGTTTGTAATAGGGAACTTAGCATAAAGTCCTGCATTGAAACCAGTAAGTACATTATTATCGTCAACAGTATCTGTGTAAAGGTTGGAAAAGTTAAGTCCACCTTTGAAACCATAAGAGGCTATTTTTTCCTGAGCTTGCATCCCTGTGAAAGACATTAGACCTAAAACTGCTGAAGCGAAAATTAAATTTTTTGAATTTTTCATTGTATATTTTTTTATTGTTTGTGTATACTACAAATATCCACATCTTGTGTAAGTAAGTTGTTACATTACTTTTGATAAAATTTATATTATTCACACTTTGCAGGTTATAAATTCAAGTTTATATTTTTCAAAATCGCTATCAATCAATTCATTGTATAAAAAAGGCAAGTTGTTACACTTGCCTTTTTGACTTTCTATTTATTGTCAACAGTCAAGTTTTTGAATGCTTGACCTAGTTCATCCATATCGCGGTTGTACTCTTCTTTAAATGATTTCCAGTCACTACTAGTGTCGTTTTTGTACATTTCGACTTTGGTTTTAATCTCTCTATTTTTTTCTTCTAAATCTTCAATTTTTTTTGCATAGGCTTCATCAATCGATTTGCCTCTTTTTTTCAAATCTGCTTTCATTTCAGCAATACGAATTTCATTTTGTGCAATGGTAGCGTTTGTGCTTTCTTTAAAGGCTTGCCATTCTTGTTCCGTCGCTGCTCTTCTCGCGTCTGACAATTCTTCTTTAGCATCGTCAAGATCTTCTCTTGCATTTTCTACATTGTCTTGTGCAGCAGCTTCTTTTTTTGTGGAGTCCTGACATCCAACTAACACAGTTGCGGCAATAAATGTGGTAAGGGCTAGATTTAAAAATGTTTTTTTCATGATCTTAGATTTTATATTATTTTTTGAATTGTTTGTATTTTTTTATTTTAAAACATAAAGCACTTAAGGTAAGCGGTTTAAGATAATTAAAGATACTAAAATTATTTTTGTCTAACAAAATTTTTATTTTGGATTGAATAGGGCGATAGTAATCTGCAAGATTGATTTTGCTTAGAGACTTTCGAATATCTTAAGTAATTCATCTCTTGTTTTTCCCAACTTAGATTGGTATTTATTTAACATTTCCTCTTTTTTCGCTTCTGAAAAAAGAGATTTATTATTGGTTAAAGTGGCAAATTTCTCTTTCAGTCTCTCTTTTTGTTCTTCCCAATTTCCCTCTTGCTCTATTGAATCCATCTTTCCTGTATTACATGCAAAATAATTTTTACGGTACAAAGTTGGTATTTTTAATTTCTGGTTCAGTTACATAACTTTAGGGATTACTTGTTTTATTCACAGATTATAAAAAAAATGACTATTCACGGCTAACACAAAAACGGTACAAGTAGCGGATAGTCAAGTAAATTTCATCATGAAAAACAGTAAGAGAAATCTAAATAAGGTACCGTTCTTCTCCTCCTCATTTGAGTATGTTTAGATAAAAAAGAAAGGTTAATGGCCTTCCTTATATTTTTTAAGAATGTTTTCTAATGAGTCATAATAATCTTGAAGTATTTTACAATTTATTTGTGGATTATTTATGTCGGGTATCGTCACCGGCAACTCTGACAAATATTTATTTAATTCGGGGTTTTCATTTTGTATTTTTAAGGTTATTTCAAGAATTGCTTGGTTAAGCTCTTTTTCTGTTTTCATAATATATTATTTTAATACGTCTGAGTACTGTTAGAATAAGCAATTTAAATATTAAGAAGGCATAATCAGGTAATCATTTTTGTAATTTTCCCTGTTTCAAACCTTTTAAATCCTTAAAAATATACAATAGGATTTATTTTAGAGAATCATTTTCAGCTCCTATTTTTAATTCTTTTTTCATTTCAGCTTCTTCCAGGTCTGAAATCTCATCTTGCTTTTTTTCTTCTTCTTTTTTCTTTTTATTGAAGTAGCCTCTTAGTAGAAAATTGTGTTTTGCAGCTTCAATAACTTCATTTAATCCTTTGGTAGCTGTTTTAACATTGCTTAATGAGGAATCAATAACTTTTCCCATTCTTTCATCACTTACCAGTTTGGATAATGCGCCTTTTCCGTTATTCATGTTTACCGTAAATCGCTTAAATTCGGTAGAGCTGTTCTCCAGATTAGAGACCATATTTTTTATGCTGTTTCCAAATTGCTCATCAGAAACCAATCTAGATAAGGCACCATTTCCATTGTTCATACTTGAACTGAATTGAGCCAGTTCAGCAGTAATTACACCAGCATTATCAACACTTTTTTTAACGCTGACCATTAAGTCATCCATTTCTATCGCTTGCTTGGAAGCTATATTATCATTATTCTCAACAATAATATTCGATTTTTTACCGGAGGAAATGATCAATACTTTATCTCCCATCAAACCATCAGAACTGATACTAGCAATAGCATCTTTTTTTATGTATTTGCGTACCTCATCCTTTATGACTAATGTAATGACTACCGAGGTATCGGTTAGAAATTCAATTTCTTCTACTGTTCCAATATTAATTCCAGACAGACGGACATTATTTCCAACCTCTAATCCATTGACAGAATTAAATTTTGAATACAATTCAAAGGTAGACCCAAAAAGATTTTTTTGTTTTCCAACAAAATAAATGGTCCCTACAAAAAGGACTAAGCCTATAACTACAAACATTCCCAATTTCCATTGGTATCCAGATTCTTTAATCATTTTTATATTTTTATTGGTTATATGAAAAAAGAACGAACCCATTCATCATCACTTTTTTCTAATTCATCATAAGTTCCTTCGGCATGGATGACACCGTCTTTTAAAATCATCAGTCGGTCGCTGGTGTGTTTTGCACAGGCCATATCATGGGTTATTATGATAGATGAAGTTTTATATTTTTTCTGAATTTCGAGTACCAATTCACTAATTTCTCTTGAAGTGATGGTGTCGAGTCCCGTTGTAGGCTCATCGTACAATATAATTTCAGGTTTTAAAATAAGTGTTCTTGCCAGACCAATTCTTTTGCGCATCCCTCCAGATAATTCTGAGGGCATTTTATCAATGGCTTCACTCAAACCTACACTTTCTAGAATTTCCTTAATTTGATTTTCAACTTCCTCTGCAGTTAAATCTTTAGCATGTCGCATTAAAGTAAATCCAAGATTCTCCCGAACACTCATAGAATCATACAAGGCAGCGTTTTGAAATAAAAATCCAATTCGAACTCTTATTTTGTTAAGCTCCGAATTATCCATCTTCGTAATGTCAGATCCAAACACTTTGATTTCTCCTTTGTCAATACCCATCAATCCAACGATACATTTTATCGTAATTGATTTTCCAGAGCCAGATTTTCCTAAAATAACAAGGTTTTCGCCTTTCTTCACGGTAAGATTAACACCTTTTAAAACCTCATTTGTACCAAAGGATTTATACAATTCTTTTATTTCTATTACTGGATCGTTCACGGTAGCAAGAGGGTTAAGTTCCACGTTTGTTTTTTCTTGTGTCATTTTAGAAAAATAAATCGGTTATTTGAACGGCCAACATGTCTATAATAAAGATGGTCAATGAAGCAGTCACCACCGCAGAGTTAGCCGCTTTACCAACACTCTCTGTTCCATTAGCAGCATTAAAACCTTTATAACATCCTATCATACCAATAAAAAAACCAAAGAAAAAAGTTTTTATCGTTGCCGGAAAAATATCTAAAAAGGTAATTGATTCTAATACTTGAGCTAAATACCGATGAAAATTCACGTCGCTATGAATATTAATTCCAATATATCCGCCTATAACACCGATACCATCTGCATAAATTACTAATAAGGGAATCATCAAAGTTGTAGCCAAAATTCTGGTAACGACTAAATATTTATAAGGGTTGATAGCTGAAACCTCCATGGCATCAATTTGTTCTGTTACTTTCATGGATCCTAATTCAGCACCAATACCCGAGGAAACTTTACCGGCACAAATCAAAGCGGTTATTACAGGCGCTATTTCTCTAATTAGCGAGAGTGCCACCATACTTGGCAACCAAGATTCAGCGCCAAACTTAGCTAGAGTAGGTCTTGATTGTAGTGTAAGCACTAATCCCATTATAAAACCGGTAATGGTTACTAATGGCAATGATTTATAGCCTATCACGTAACACTGTTTGATGAATTCCTTCATCTCATAAGGAGGTTTAATTACTTCTTTAAAAAAACGCAAAGCAAATAATGTAACATTACCTACATCATTAAATGTTTCTTTTAAATAGCTAATTATACTTTCCTTTTTTGCCGTTAGTGTATTACTCATGTATCGTTTCTGTTATTTTTTGGGTTTTTTACAACATTAAAGTTTTATGCAGAATTTTTGATAGGGTAGTGGATGAAAATTGACACAATTCTTCAGTGCATATTTATTTGTGCTTGTATCGCAACTTATTTTGAGAATAGTGAGGACTACTATACTTTGTGCAGGTAGAATCAATAATTTTAAGTTATTCCATAAACAAAGCGAGGGGATTTTATAAAAAAAAACAGATTTCTTTTAAAAAATTTCATAATAAATCTCGCTCTCTAACGGCCTTAAAATTAGTTGCTATTTTAGAATTCACTGCGCCAAAGAATAGGAAAAACTACTACAATTAGTTTTTATTAATATCGCTTAAAAAGAGATTGACTAATCAAAAACGATTATTCAATTTTCATTTTATGACAACATTAAATCACCTAATTTTTTGACTTTATCATGGTGCTTTGTCAGCATAATTTGTTGTGATTTAAGCCTAATGTGCAGTTCTGCAGTAAGATAATCTAGATTGTTAGAAAGCGTGTCTTTGTAACTTTTTATGGTGACAAATTCATTGTATTCTAAAGTGTTCAAAATATCTTCTCTATCTTTTCCATCAACAGTTAATTTAAAATTAATCCAAAATCTTGAAAATAGACTATTCCTTTTTACAATATGCACTGGAACGCCTCCCATTTTTTGAACTTCTTCTACAAGTTCTAATTTGAAAATGGCACTAGTTTCTTGGAATTCAGCGAACAAATCTTTTAAATCATGCTCTACCGTTACTTTTTTGGCTGTTTTATAAATCTCAATTCTTTCCGTATTGATTTCGATAAGATTATTTAAAACTACAATTGATTTTTCTTTATTCATGACCTTAACTATTATAAATTAAACGAACATAGATAGCATCTTAACTTAGAACTACTGGTAATAAAAAGGAGTACTACTCTTTTTGCTTTTTTGATAGGTCAAAAACACATCCTTGATTTAAAAAGAGTAGTAACCCTTATGTTATAAAATTCTAGATCAAACTAAAATCTGTTTGTGGACAGGATAAGTTGCATTCCAGGATATTGTACATCTGGCTGATCCTCAGCGGTAATAAATATTTTTGAAGGCTCAAATGAAGTAACAGTTTCAAAACTAGCTTTGAGTTTTGAGGACATAAACCCACTATCACTTTTTATTTGCCCAATGTTTTTAACAAGCGCTTCTTCTGTTTCCATCCAAACTACGTACACACTTTTTGAAGGCTGTAATCTAGTTACTACTGCTAAATTTGTTATTTTTACTTTAATAGAATAATTTTTATTACTATCCTTTTTGACGCTTACATTTCCTTTTGCTGCAGGAACTATAGATGAGTTTTGAAAAGCCACATTTTTTCCACAAGAAGAAAATGAAACTATCAAGAGTAAAGCAGCTACCGCTAAGAACAATTTTTTAATATTTGATTTTAATTGAATTGGCATGGGTATTATTTTTAAGTTATTTTATCCTCCAAAATTAATTGAACAGAAAGCAAAATGGGTTATATAAATATTTTTAAATGTTATATTATTCACACGTAATCATGCGATAACTTCTTTTAATTTTATGCTTTTTTGGTAGTGCCAGTCACTAATAAAACAACGCCTCCTACGGCGAGCACAATGCCAATTATTGGTGACCAGGCCATGGGATGATTTACTTCTTTATTAATTTCTATTGGACCTATATCCACCACTTTTTCAGTGGTTGTGAAATTGAAGCTATTGTACAATACCATTATTATTCCTATGATAATCAGGATGATTCCGATACTTTTTGTTTTCATATTGAGTACGATTTATTTTATTTTTTTTTCAAGTGATTGCTGTGTTAAACGCCAGAAAAATATTGTTTGACAAAATTGTGCTGCTGATTCACAGTCATCTTATCTGTGTGTTTAATTTCAAATTTAATTTTTAGAAAACGCTCATCTTCACTCAAGAGATCGAAGAGTTCAATTTTCGCATCAGTTGGACCAAAGAGAATGACCCTCTTGTAATCTTTTATGGTTTCTCCAATTTTTTTATAATAGTCGTATAGTTGTTTTTTTTCTTTGTCCTTCATTAATTTTGCGGGCTTTAGCAAATGGCTAGTACTGTCTTTTAATGCAAATTCTGATTCAATAGTTTCAATTTCAAAATGTTTGGAAGTAAATTCCATTAAATGAGCAAAAGAATGATCCATCCAAATACCCAATTTTTTTTTAGTTGTCATCATGATCAGTTTCTTGGATTATTCAATGCTACGTGGTTTAACATTAAATAATAATTAATAAATTATAATTATCTAAAGTTCAGCTATTTGATAGCATTATTTATTATATAAATTTATGTAAAAATTATATAATTCACAGGTTATGCTGCTCCCCAAAAAACGTACAATTTTTTGCTTTAAATTAAGATAGGATTAAAAACCTTAAATTAGCAGAATTATGTCAAGAACAAGAAGAG